>JAGRAS010000169.1 GCA_020434465.1 Bdellovibrionales bacterium
TACTTAAATCTCTACAAGCAGGCTTGCGCAGTAAGCGATGTTCAGGCCGAGATTGATGAGGAATTGATACGTTCAATATTTATCGGGAGAGATATTCTAGAGATAGAAAGTTCTGAGATCACTACTGAAGAAAAAACACTCGTTACTAATGCGCTTAGCAAAGCAATTGAAAGCTTATTAGAAAGTCGCGCAGAGGAGGGAGTTAAGCTTACAGAAGATATTTTACATCGTTTGAGTTTATTAGAAAAATTATTTAGCTCTACTGCTGCCTTAGCTGAAAACAATGCAGAATTACAGAAGCAAAAATTGCTAGATAGAGTTTCAAAACTTGCAAATCTAGGTGAATTAGAGCCAGGAAGGCTTGAAACAGAAGTTGCTTTTTTAGCTGATAAGCTTGACATTACTGAGGAGTTAGTGCGAGGTAAAAGTCACTTAGCTAAATTCAGAGAAATAGTTAGCCAACCGCCACATGGGAAAAAACTAGATTTTATTTTACAAGAAATAGGTAGAGAATTGAACACTATTGCTTCAAAAGCACAGAATTCAGAAATTCAGTCTTTAATTGTTGAAGCAAAAGGCGAATGTGAAAGAATAAAAGAACAAATACAAAACATAGAATAAGTATGGTTAAGACGTATAGGCAAGGAATGATATTAGCATTAATAGGCCCAGCTGGCAGTGGTAAAACCACTCTTGCTGAGTGTTTAAATGAAAAATTTCCGAGTGATGTATCGCTGTCAATTTCGTATACAAGTAGAGAAAAGCGGACTGGGGAGCTAGACGGTGAGGATTATTTTTTTGTATCTCGAGAAGATTTTCAACAAATGGTTGATGCTGGTGAGTTTTTTGAGCATGAAGAAGTGCATGGAAATTTCTATGGAACACCTAAGCGTAACGTAGAGGATGCTATTAGTTCAGGTAGAGACTTAATTCTAGATATAGACATTAAAGGAGCCTTGAATTTTAAACAGATGTATCCAGATAACACAGTAATTGTTTTTATAGCTGTACCGAGCTTTGAGTTGTTAAGCTCAAGACTTCGTAGTAGGGGCTATATCAGTGAGTCTGAGTTTAAAAAGAGAGTAGAAACAACAAAACTTGAATATGATAAAATTCTAGAATTGCATAATGAAAAATCAGGAATTGATTACGTCCTGGTAAATGATGATAAAATTAAAGCAGAAGAATCCTTGATAGAAATTAGAAATGCTGAAATGAACAGGTTTGAAAGAATTAATAGTAGTATAATAAAACAGTTTTGTTCGTTAAGCTCATAATATGAAGAAAAATTTTAAGATATCTCAGAGTTTTTTTACTAGTCTTACAATATCTTGCTTGCTTGGATGTGCAAACTTTGCTGGTATAACCTCGTCAAGTTCAGCTCGAGTCGAGGAAGTCGCTGTAAAACGAGAGACTGCTATTTTAGCAAAAGTTGTTGATTTGAAAATAAACAGCAGTCAGTATTTGGATCTTTTAAAAGGCTCTCCAGAAAAGAATAAAATTCGATTAGTCAAAATTTTTAGTAGTGGTACTATTGATCAAGTCTATCCTGAATACAGATTGTTTGATGTTAGAGATAATAGTATTTATACATTGCTTGGTCTTAAGACTGCTGATATTTTAGTTTCTGCACAAGAAATTACTTTTTCAAGCCCGCAGAAGTTTTTTGGTTATCTTACAATCATTCCAAAGCAAAAGTTTGGTAAAATAGAAATTAGACGTAATGGCTTGCCCTTAGTATTCAACTATAGCTTTTACTAATAAAAAATTAAGTTTAAGAACTAGTTTCTACTTGTCCTGTCTTATCTAGGGGTTTTTTGTTTTTGTTATGATTTATATGAACTAGGTTATCTTTGTCAAAGATAGAAATTTTAGCTATTTCTGCAAGATTTTTTTGCATAAGAAAATCATCGACGCAGTTTTTAAGGTCATGCCAAATATCGTGTAAAGCACATATTTCTTTAGCTTCACCGCATGATTCGGTAATAGGTTTAGTTTCGCATATTACTTCAAAAGTTTTACCTTCAGCAGCAATTAAGATTTGTTTTAAGTCAATTTTATTGCTTGGTCTTGATAGCTTATAGCCTCCTTTTGGTCCCCTGACACTCTCTACGATTTCTCCTTTTCTGAGTCTTTGAAGGATTTGCTGTGTATATTCAATCGGAATATTAAGAGCATAGGATATCTCAGCAGCTCCAATTGCCTCGTCACTTTCTTTTCTCGCTAAATAAATTGAGATTAGAACGCCGTACTCTGTCCAAAGTGTAATTCTCATACAGAGAAGTTATTAAGAATTGAAATTAGTTTCAATCCCAAATGTTTATTTTATTGATTTTTACTATAGATGGTGAATTAGAATAGAAGTCCAAGGGATAATTGCAGCGATAAGATAAATCGCAATAATTGCTCTCATAGCTGTTTTAATCCATGTAATCATACTGGATAGAAAACAAAGGCCACAAATAACTAGAATTGCGAAAAATTTTACTAGAACTAAAGCTTCTATGTATCCAAAGCTTTGCATCAGTGTGCGAATCAGTAAATTTCCTTCAGCCTGAAGGCCAAAGTGGGAAATGCCTATGCCAGTTAGCACTCCATCGGTAATTTGAAGCACTATTAAAATTAGGCTTAAAATAAGAATCTCTTTACTAAGAAGATTAGTAGATTGCTCTGGCTTGTCGTTTGAGTAGACTAAAACAGGTTCAGCTAATGTTTTTACCTGTTCAAGATCATATTTATAAGCGACTTGTGACATCTAATCTCCCTTAAAAACGACTAGAATATGACAAAAAACTGTGAATAAGTCACACAGCCACAAGTCAGGCTTTGTAAGCTAATTGCTTCTATTTTGTTTTAAAATAGATGTAGGGAGTGAAAATACTGTGATTTTAAGGTGTTAGCTGCAGGGTAGATTTTTTTAATGAAATGTTTCTTCGGTTATATCATCCTGACGCTCTTGCTCCAGCTCGTGAACAAGCTGATATAGCATTTCTCTTAGTTCGTCTGCTAAAACACATATTAAAGTGCCAGTTTGTGATAGGCCGCTATCGGTATGAACTGTTTCCTTAGTTATCCACTCAGCAGCATTCTCTAAATGCTCTAAACGACTAGAAATTTCAAGTAGCTTATCTAAGGTATTCATTTTAATCCTCTTATTTTTATATGTTTGGAAGATGAACAGAATTAAGCAAGGGATTCAGTTTTAAGGGGCTCATAAGGAATCTAAGATAAGCTCCTACTTTACCCAAAGAGCTTAGAGATCATAAGCATAAAAATGAGGTTACAGACTATTTAGAACAGAGGCTTATTAATACTTTACTTATTTTCTTCAGCCTTTAAATCAAGACGACTTTGAATTTCAAGTGAATTATCTTTCGCGTAAGTATTGAACGTAAACTTACCCATGTTCTTAAGTTTTTCTAACTCATCTGTGGCTGATGTTTTTCCACCTGTGAACATTGCCATACTTCCTTGCAGTGAACCTAATGCATCAGCAAGCTTTGGGTAATTTATATACCAAGAAATTAGGTTGTTATTTTTCTTTGCAATTTCAGTTGCTTCATTTGAGAGATCCCCAGCCAGCAAATTATCACCAGAATTTATAGATTTAATAAGAGCAGTTAAAGCAGTTTCGCTTGTGCCGATGGCTAAGTAATTATCAGTGTTTGCAAGGTAAACTCCAATTCCAAGCATGCTGACAATATAGTCTGCCTTGACTCCTTCAATTTCTTTTGTACTCCATTGGCTTGTAGGGAGGGCTTGCTGTTTGACCGCTCCTGACAAAGTCTTTTTAAGAAGTTCTGAAATTTTACTAGAGTTGTCAGACTCAATTAAACAATAAATATCTGGAAAAATCGATTGACCACTGCTAGGGCTCGCTCCAAGTCCTAACATCTTAACTGTTCTAACTTCATCAGGAATCGGTGCTTTAAGGCCTTGTTTTTCAATTTCAAGCAAAATATTATTCAGAATACTACCGGATACTCCAAAGAAAGTAATTGGATTAGAAGTAGCCTTAGTAAGTATCGGCTCAGCGCTTGATAGTTTATCGAAAGCATTACCAGCTGAGTCTTTTAGAGGTGTGTCGCTAACCAGAATAGCGTGATCATTTATACCTGTATCAAAATCTCTTTTATATACTACTGAACTATTTGGAATGTTTAAACTAGAGCTTGCTTGATTTATTTCTGGAGCTAGCTCCTGAGCCAGTTGTACAAATTTTTTGATCTCACCATATGCAAAAAGAATTGTATTCTGATTAGGTTCAACTTTTTCTGTAGCTAATTTAAAGTTAGAACTATTCTTTATTCTGTCAATATCTGGCTCATTTTCAACTGCTTTATTTTGTAGTTGAGCAAGACCAGATTCACTATTAGAAAATACGATGTTTTTTTCTGAGTCAGCAAAGTAAAGATCCAATTCCTTATCTAGGCTTAGTTTGTATGCAGGAATATCTGAGACTGAAAGTTCTTGAAGTGATTTGCCAGCTTGCTGCATTTCAGTTTTTATAATTTCAATAACTTGTTTTGCACTTTTATT
>JAGRAS010000016.1 GCA_020434465.1 Bdellovibrionales bacterium
CTAGAATGATAACTGAAAGTATCCCTGCAAGACTTTCTATTTCATAAATTTTGTTAGCTTCTGATTTATTTGAATTTTTTACACTTACAACTTTTTTTGTGACTATCTTATCATCTAAATCCACTTTTTCTGAAGATTGCTTTACTGTTTGCTTTGAGGATTTGCTGACACCATCAGCAACAGTCTCTTTAACTCTAGCTTCTTGGCCGCCACTGTTAAACTGCTCGTCAATTGTTTTGTCAAAAATAGACATAACATCGCTTAACTGATCTTTTAACTCTGGGGAGCCCTGCCTATGCACGGCAATTCCACCCTTATCAAAAAGTGAGATCACTGCCTCATAAATTGCAAAAGAACTCAACATAGTAGTTTTTTTAAGCTCTTCTAAGTCTATGGGATTATCTAAGTATTCCCAAATTAACCACTCTTTATCGCTTAAACCTCCGGATGAAACAGACTCATCTCGATAAATCTTATTCTCAGCAATATCTTTTGAAATTCTAGCTCTCAACTCTCCAATAGTAACTAAATCTAACAAAAACCCACCAACAGAGATCGCTGGAGTGTAGTCTCTATCAACATCTACCATTTGAACATTAAAAGTAAAAAAACCGCCCTTTTTTAAATCTATAGAATAAAGCTTATCCAAGATCCTCTGTTCAATTACTCTTTGAAACACACTTGCTGGCACAGATGACTTAATATATGAAAACAACTCAGCATAGTTTAAGTTATCTTTTGGAATATCATTTATTAAACCTGCTCCATGCAGTAATGATGCAACTTCTAAGGACTCATTCTTATCCTCCCCCGCTTCGGCAGTACCTGTTCTAACTTCTACAATTTTTCCAGAAACAAAATAAATAAAACAACTCTCCTCACCTTGAATAATTTCAAGCTTCCCTTGTTTTCGTTTTTGAGAAATCGAACGTAAAAGTTGCGAAAAGGAATCTTCTGTTAGTTTTCCAGTTTGCATTAAACCTTGCTCCTTTTCCAATTAAAAAGTACAGCCAAAAAAACCAAAGCAAATGTGACGAGTCCATAAAAACTTAAAATTCCTGGAGAAACTCCTCCAAATGGAACCAGTGATTCTTTCGGCCAGTTTATTAAAGGAAAAATGGCAAAAATTAAAACAGCAAAAGTAATAAAAAATCTTCCAGAATTACCTGCAACTATTTCCGAACCACTTGGAATAAGAGAAACAATTTTTTGAAATAATAACACTAATTTTGTAGTATCTTGATTTAGATTTCTTCTTTTCGCTTTTCCAAAAAATACCAGGGAACTTACTAGTAAGATCAACCCAATCGAAAGCATTGATGCTGGTGATATTCCAGGCATAATTAACTGCGCAACCGATTCATTAATTACGCTCAATTTTGCAAATGGAGTTACGGCAGATCTAAGAATAATTGAGAAAGGAAGATTTATTTCACCAATCGCTTCTTTTTCACTAATCCCTGAAACCTCTTCACGCTGATCAAGCACTTTAGTAACTAGTGAGTTTTTCGCTTTTGCTTTTGTGTAATATGCTGTGCTACCCACAGTATCTAAGCTCATTATTTTTAATTTAGATGTGTTATAGTAAAAAGCAGCGCTTTTTAAACCCATAGCTTCTGCCTCAGAAAAAAACTTCTCAGAGGCATGCAACTCACCCCTCACAAGTTCAACTAAACCGCGCTGAGCTTTTGTATAAGGCTGATTTCCAAGAACTATCTCCGCGCGATTAAAGGCCTTAAGTGCCTCTCCAAGCTGCCCTTTTCGACGAAAATATTCTCCTAAAGCATAGTATAAAACACCATCTGTTGGACGTTCTTTGAGTAATTTTTGGATATTATTAAGATCAGATTCTGACGTTGCCCCAGACAATACTTCAACAGCGCTTTTCATTCTCGCATCCTCTATCCAGAGATTTAGGTTTTCTCTAAGTGGAATTAGCGATCCCCAAGCAATCAACACAGCGCCTGAAATAAAAACTGCCCATTTTCTATTTCTTGATAACATTAGGTATACCAATGACCAAACAAAGAGTGTCCATAGCGGGCCAAAAAAAAGTGGAAAAGTAAGGCCAAAAGCCAGTAAAAAAACCCTAGCTATATTTGGAATTTTGCCAAGAAAAGTACCATCAAATGCTTTTATTAAAGTCTCTGGGGAAACAACAAAATACAACAAAAAATAAAACAAAATTGCTAGTGTATTTGCCCAAAGAAACGGATAAATAAAACTTACAGCAATTGATATCAAACCAGCAGGATCGTAGCCAAGTAATTCTTTTAAATTAGGAAGTAATCTAAAAAAATCAATATTATCAGAAAAACTTGCAGCGTCATACTGAACACCCAGTAAAAGTGGAGATAACTTAACAGCTGCCTCGGCTAAAAGACCTGCTTCATCATACAAACCTGCTTGTTTAAGCTTAGCAGCAATTGAAAGCAAGTATTTAGATTGAGTTCGTAGACTATCTCGCCCGAGTTTCTTTTTTAATACATCTAAATGCTCTACCTTAGTAAGCGCATCATTAACTCTTCGATCATCAAGTGAATGGATTAAATCACGCCAGAGATTAGCTAACTCTTTTTCATCAGCAAGTTTTTGTATTGAATCATTCGGTTTTTCTATTGAAGTCGCTTGAGGCGCAGAATCATTAAGTACAGATTCTTGAGCAATCAAGTAACTACAAAAAAAAGAAGAAAGCAAAAAGCTTGCAATTAAGATAAGAGCTTGTTTTTTAAACCTGAAAATCATAAACGAAGTATACTCAATTGATTTCTGCTGGAACAGTCAGGAATTTAAGCTCGAAGAGTCGAAAACTAGTTTAGCTGCAGGGAGCTTCTTAAAGCTTACTTCTATCAATCAGGTAACCTACTGAAAATCAAACAAGTCATCAACTGACATCTGCCTTTCTTTAAGTTCCAACTGCTTTTTCACCCTTTTTTCTTCACGTTTTTTTGACTCAACATACTCTAAAAAAGGCGAATAAATATAAGATGCAAGCAATGTAAAATATTCTTGCTCCCCTTTGGTTTTTCCTTCTGGACTTTCAAGCACAGCTTTAAGCTTATCAATTGAGGGAACAATACTTTCAAGAGAGTCTTTCTCTTTCGCTAACTCAGAAAAAGACTCAGAAATAATCGATAACATCTCCGGATTAGGTTCTCTCTGTTTTAAAAACTCCATTTCTTGCACATCTTCTTTTTTAGCCTCCATGTGCGCATCCTCCTCTGCTTTTTCTTCTCCTTCATGCTCCTGTTCATCTTTAGAGTCTGAAACTTCATCTTCTTTAATATCCTCTTCTGAGCTGTGCCCCGGACTTGGAGATGGGCTTGGGGGATGTAATTCAAGATATCTCTTATCTAATTCTTTTTTAAGCTTTGGAGAATCTTTGCAAGCGGACTTAATCATTTTGAATAAGTTTTTGCAGGATGCACAATTGGGATCTTTTACATTATTTTCTTCAACAATTTTTAAATACTCTGCTCGCCTACCATCGAAATGCATTAAAACACAAATATCTCGCATTTCTTTTAAATACTTTCCATATCTATTGTAAGCATTAGAACCAATAACCTGAACCTCCGCCTCTTCTTCCTCTTCATCGTCTTCTACAGGTAATTGTGAATTTTCAGCTTCTGAGTCTCTTGGTCTAAAAAAATCATCTGATTGAGCAAACAATAGATCTTTAGAGCTAAAAAACAAAAAAAAGACTATGAGTAAGAAAGTTAATTTCTTTAAAGATTTGTTAAGAATTTTTGAACTGGAACTATTCATTACACTATAAAACCAGAGCTTTTAATTTCTACAAAACTTCTAACGCTTACCAGTAGATCCAAAGCCTTTTGCACCACGATCTGTATCGCCTAAATCTTCCTCGCTCTCAACAAGCATACACTCTGAATTATAAGGCAAAATTAAAAGTTGCGCTATCTTATCGCCAGCTTGGATTTGATAGTCATTATCGCCGGCATTAGATAGTAAAACTTTAATTTCTCCCCGATAAGAAGCATCAATAACACCTGCATGGCTGCGAATCTGTTTAACTGCCATGCTACTTCTATCTTTAACAATCCCCACCCAGGCTTTAGGTATAGCTGCTTTTAATCCGGTTGAAACCAGTGCTTGCATTCCAGATTGTATAATAAGATTTTCGGCAGATCTAAGATCAAAACCTGCATCGCCATCTTTTGGAGCTTCAATAAAAGCACCCGCTTGTTTAGCAGATGCTTCTATAAAAAACTTTACTGGCAGTTTATTCATTATGATGCAGCAGCTTCAGATTCACCATCTTCCAAAGCTTCTTTGTGAGATAGACGAATCTTTCCTTGTCTATCAATCCCAAGAACTTTTACTAGTAGCTCATCACCTTCACTAACAAAGTCAGATACACTTCTAACTCTATCATTTGACAGTTGTGAAATATGAACTAACCCATCTGTACCAGGCAGAATCTCAACAAAAGCGCCGTAATCAGCAATTCGCTTTACAACACCTTTATAAATCTTACCTACTTCTGCCTCAGCTGTTAGACTTTGAATTATATCTAGTGCAGACTTTATTCCTGTCCCAGCAGTGCCTGAAACATTGACTGTTCCATCATCGGAAATATCAATTTTAACACCACAAGATTCAGTAATCGAACGAATTGTCTTACCTCCAGGCCCAATAATGTCCCTAATTTTATCAGGGTTAATTTTTAGAGTTATAATTTTTGGTGCATAATCACTTAGCTCTGCTGGTGCATTAATCACCTTAGTCATTATACCTAAGATATGAAGTCTAGCGTCTTTTGCTTGCTCAAGTGCAGCTGACATAACTTCGTTTTTAAGACCTTTAATCTTGATATCCATTTGCAGCGCAGTAATACCTTTGGTACCAGTTACTTTAAAGTCCATATCTCCTAAATGATCTTCATCACCTAAGATATCAGTTAAAACAGCGTGTTTATCACCTTCGGCAATAAGTCCCATTGCGATCCCTGCAACAGGAGCTTTAATCGGAACACCGGCAGCCATCAGCGATAAACTACCACCGCAAACTGAAGCCATAGAACTAGAACCGTTCGACTCAGTGATTTCAGATACAATTCTAATTACATAAGGAAACTCTGCTGAGCTTGGAAGAATTGCGCGCAGCGCTCTCTCTGCCAAGGCACCATGCCCAATCTCTCTTCTTCCTGGACCTCTTAGTGGTCTAACCTCGCCAACAGAAAACGGTGGGAAATTATAGTGAAGCATAAAGTTTTTGTTTGAAGAGTCGCCAACAAGCGCATCGATCCTCTGCCCTTCCTCTTCTGTTCCTAATGTAGTTACAACGATCGCTTGAGTTTCCCCTCTTGTAAAAAGCGAAGAACCATGTGCTCGCGGTAACAAATTAAGCTCAATACTTATATCTCTAACTGTTTTGTAATCTCTACCATCGATTCGTTTTTGCTGGGTAAGAACAAAATTTCTTACCAACTCAGAATGTACTTTTTCAAAAATTTCCTTAGCCTCTTCAGTTTTCTTATCAGCTTCAGGATCTTCTTCTGAAACAATTTGTGAAATTATTTCATTTCTAACTGCTTTAGTTGTTTCGCTACGCTCAGACTTACTAGTAATCTGTACAGCTTCAAGAATCTTATCTTTACCTAACTCAAGAATTTTTGCTTTTACTTCAGCACTAAGTTCAGCAGGGGTAAATTCAATTTTCGGCTTACCAACTTTAGCTTGCAAATCTTCTTGCATTTTAATGATGTGCTGTAGTTCTTGATGCGCGTAATAAAGAGCATCTAAGACTTCAGCTTCAGGCACTTCCTGGGCTCCGCCTTCCACCATCACGATCGCATCCTTTGAACCTGCAACAATAAAGTTCAATTCAGCACTATTAGCATCATCCATCGTAGGATTAATCATAAGCTTACCATTCTTACGAATGACCCTTACTCCAGCAATCGGCCCTTCAAAAGGAGCCTCAGAAATACTCAAAGCCGCTGAAGCACCACAAAGTGCCAAAATATCTGTATCAACAGTAGGATCGGCTGAAAGAACAGTCGCTGAAACTTGCAACTCATGACGAAAGCCCTTTGGAAACAAAGGACGAATAGGCCTATCAATAAATCTTGAAGTTAAAGTTTCTTTCTCACCCAACCTGCCTTCACGTTTAAAAAATCCTCCTGGAATTTTTCCACCGGCATATGCTTTTTCTACATAATCAATCGTTAAAGGGAGAAAGTTAGCATCCTTTTCATCACCAACACATGCTGTCACAAGAACAAGAGAATCTGCTGATTTAATTAAAATTGATCCGCCAGCCTGCCTAGCAACTCGGCCAGTTTCCATTGAAATAGTATTACCATGAAAGTTTATTTCTACAGTTTCCATATAATTTACCTGTTAATTATGAAATTAAATTAAATACGCGTTTGAAAATTGAAAAACACGCGTTACTTACGAATACCAAGACTTGAAATCAAGGAGCTATATCTTTCTGGGCTCACACCTAAAAGATAATCTAACAATCCTCTTCTTCTCGCTACAAGACTTAATAAGCCACGATATGAATGCTTATCTTTTGGGTTGGTTTTTAAGTGCTCTGTTAAATTATTTAATCTGTCAGTAATCAGAGCAACTTGAACTTCTGGAGAGCCAGTGTCTGAATCACTACGCTTATACTTACTAACAATTTCTGATTTATCACTATTTCCTTCAAGCGACATTTGTTTTTCCTTCTTATATAAGTGTCGATAATTAAAATATCTAACGGGACTCGACCGACACCTCTTTTTATATCCCTTTTTTTAACGGATGAAATTTAGCAATAAGAAGCCTTAAAGTCAACGCGCCAAGACAGCTAGTGTTTTGAAAAAGCTAGTTTTTTTAGTAATTAAATACTCCAAAAATCTGTAAAATCTAGGTAGCTTGAGCACTAAGAGCTTGAGCTATATTAATGACAAAATATAAAAATCTAGCAAAATCAATAAATTAGGAGAGCATAAGAGTTTACGCAGCTTCACTATCTTTAAGATCCCTATCATCTAGAAAATTTCTTTCAATACATACCGAATGCAAAGTCCCTAAGCTATGTAAGCCAGCATGAAATTTTAAGTGTATATTTTTTACCCCCATTGCACCAAAACATGTACTCCCATCTGGGCCAAACTCTCCAACTTCCACCACAAAATTAATTACTTTGTCCTCTGAAACATAAATGCGTTTAATATTTTCTAGAATTAAATAAGTATTACTTGCGGTTCCCAGCCTATCTAATTCGTTTTCCAATTCATCAACCAAGGCTTCAAACAAATAACTTGCTACTGGTATATCAGCAGGCAAAGCTACTTCTGGTCTTGCAACAGAATCTAAGTATTTGCCTATTAGAAGCAAAGGCTTCATCAATTCTTTAAATGCAGATTTTTGAAAAATTGGGGTAAATTCAATTTCTTCATACTTATCAGGCTTTTTTACTAGCAAACGAGTCTCTGAAGAAAGTTTTTCAAAAAAAGCTGGAGCACCACTTTCAAGTTTAGAGCGCTTATTGGGCACAATAAAATCATCACCGTCTTTTATCTCCAATAATACAAATTTAACACCTGCTCTATCAAAAGCTTGAGCAACAGTCTGTATTTCAGGATTTAGTTTTCCAGATAGATTTAATGCTTCTTTGTATTTAGAAAACATTTGCTGCAATTTTGGCAGCAGCCAAAGCAAACTTCCAGGTGGGATAAAATTAATCTTGCGATCGATCGGTTTCAAACCAAACTGAGCAACAATTTTTTCAAACAAAAAATCAAAATCAGGAGTAGTAAGAGATTCTAAGTTTTCACGATAGTTTTGAAGCGATAACCTTGCTTCTTCATTGGGATCACTTCCTGGCATGCTTACTTCAGTCATAGAACAATTTCCAAAAATTAAGCACAAAACGAATTTGGCTTAGGTTCTACGTAAGACCATGCTGTAGGAAAGACTTAAATGCCGAATTTAGACGCAAAGAATTTTATTTCGATGCTCAAAAAAAATAAGAGATAAATCTAATAAATTAAACTACTTAGCTTTAGGCCGAACCACTATGCAAGCTGAAAAATCAAATTTGCTTAAGAAAGCAGTCACAAATAAATTTAAACTATGATTCAAAGACAATCGCAAACAGCAAAAGCCTCTTTAGGGATTGGAAAATCTTTTTTAGGCAACTTAGAAAACAACTTTCTTTCAGTTGAGCTTGTTGAATTTTTAGGTAAATTTAAAAGTGCTAAAGCCGCTAAAAGTTACAAAGAATTTGAAATATATTTAAATAGCTGGGCCGATATGACGGCCAATCTAAAAACTCAGACTGCGAACTCTAATGATTTAGCTGAAGCATGCTTAGATAAACAATTTTATAGCTTATACGATCCTACCCAAGCTACAGTCGCTATCATTTTTCCTTTGACAGTTTCAGGCGCATATCTTTTTGGAGCTGCATCTGCCTTAGCTAGGCAAAACGGTAAGGATACTCCAAACTTTGTTTACGTTCATAGAAATGATTTAAACAGATTTAAAACCTGCATTTTTGAAGATGCTAGTGTTAGATTGTATGCAACTGGTGGACTTTTAGTTACAGATAAAGGCATGCCAGTTGTTGGAGAGTTCCCGGAAGCCATTCAAATTGATTCTGTCTTTGATGTTTTATGCGACGGCGATGTTGCTTTTCATACGCGTCGTTTAGGCATCCCCCAGTTGTTAAGTCAAAAATCAAACGAACAACATCTTAAATCTCGAGATAAAGATATCTTTGAAGCTGTTGGAGTAGTTACTTCAAAATTTGCAACTTTAGATACTAGCTGCTCAATTGATAATCTCTCAGTAACAAGAGCCATTAATTCAGCATGGCCCGGTAAGAAGCCAAAAGCACTAGTCATCAAAGCTGACACCGGCAGTCATGGTGAAAATGTAATTATGATCCCTGAAAATTGGCAAATTGATGATCTTATCTCGGCTGCAAGAAAGCTCAAATCAGCTTCAGAGAAAATTATCATCGAAGCTTGGGAAGAAAGTGTTCCTTTCTATGTCGATCAAACTCGGAAAGACTGGAATATACGTATCGTGGCTTCACAAGTAGGCGTAGTAGACTTGGAAGTTAGAATTGGCACATGGGGAATCCCAGTAAATGTAACCCATGCTAAACAACCTGCAAAAATTGAAAACTTTGACGATTTTTACCGAGCATTGAAAAAACAGAACTCAAATTTACCTACTAAAAAACAATTAATCAGCTCACTATCAAAAATAGCAACTCAGGTTGCAAGAGAACAGAACTCACCTTTTATTGGCCTTGATGTAATTCTAAGAGCGGATGATTTTACTTGGGTTGCAATTGAGTCTAATACAGGTCCGGTTGGTCTTTTATCTTCGCTTTACAATCATAGAAAAGAAGTTGCTGAGAAAATAAGAGGTGCAAGAGAATTTAATAGACATGTATTAAAATTAGTTACAAAACTTGATGTGGTAAATTCACCTCTAGTTGCAATCGAACCTTTAACGGACTGGCCCCCTAATTCGCCAGCAGAAATTTTAGACTTATTAAGAATAGTACTCGATGCTACACCCGGCGAGTCCTATCCTTTTGCTGAAGAAATAATTGACTTTATTGAGTCATATAGAAATGAGATTGATCATAATACAGCACTAGAAGTTTTAAGCAGCATTTTTTTTGACTGTAAACTTTATAAAATAGCTGATGAAGATTTAATTGAAAAAATTCAAGCGAGCTATAATTCATTTGAGGAAGCAAAAGACAAACCACTTCAAGAGTTAGACAATTTACTTAACGCCTTTAATCGTACTCCAATCTCTCGCAAATCACTTGAAGCATTCAAAAAAATTTTCACAATGGCACATAGCCAAACAAGACTGGTGCGCTTAAAAAAAATTGAAGCTGCAAAGTTAAAACGTTTGATTTAATTAAACTAGCTACTAGCTAATTGACTATGGATATTAACTCACTTAAACTCACCCAAAATGAGTAGTACAAACCCCGATTTACCACACAAGCAATCCCAAGCTTCGCCACAATCAAGCTTAAGCAAAGAAGACAGACAAGAACTAACAAATCTTACTTTTACTGCTAAAGTTGAATATAAATTTTATGAGAATTTACTAGATGCTTTTTGTTCTAAATCTGAGATAAAAAAAATAACAGACTCTTATAAAATTCCAGCTAGTATTCTCTGGAAAGCTATTAATTTAATCCGCGATGAAAAAATCGCCTTGGCACCGCCTTGCAGTGCAAAAGATGATACAGAAATTGCGGAAGTACTTAAACTAGCTCATTTAGACCACGCAGTACTAGTAAATTGTGATGGAAAATTTTTATTATATAGAAAAGACAAGATAATAGAGTTAAAAGAAAGAGACTTAGATTTAACTAAGCCCGCTTTAAAACCCAGCTACACTGATGATAAGCAAAGCCCTGCTTATTTTTACTTAAAAATTAATCCTAAAGCGGCTCTAGAATTGTATACTTATGCTGAATCAATCTTATCTTTAAAGTATGAAATTTCCTGTAAATCTTTTGCTAATGCTTGCAGAAAAGCAACAGAAACTAATCTAACTGCTCTTATCAATGAAAATTTTCAAACACAGCGTGAGTTTGTAACTTTTGCAATTGATCAAGCAAAGTTAACAGACCAAGAAATTTTAATTGTACATAGATATAATATCCCTAGAATCCCTGTTTACACTTGTGCATTAGTTACAAAAGACTCAAAAGTTAAAGATATTGTTCGCGAGTTAAATGCTGAAAATGGAATTACTGCAGGATATAGAGCTTTAGTAGAAAATGAAAAGGAGATTTTAAATTTTCTTAATACATTTGAACCTCTAAGAGATTTACTAAGAAAAGATGATGACTTTAGGCGCTGCTTTAATGAATGTAACCAACTAGTAGATGAAATTTTATTAGTTGCTGAAGATGAACTAACCGGGAAAGAAGCTTATCTCCTTAAGTGGATAGATGAGTACACACAAGCTCTAAGATCCTTTATAGAGAAAATTCGCGAGCTTCCACAAAACTTTTTTTCTGAACTTCCTAATATAGATGATCTTCCATTTATTTTTAGTTATAAAACCGGCATTTTCTTTCAACCATTATGCCGCAGCGCAGCCATTACACAAATGTTTATCGAACATGGATTTGAAATCTTACTAGCATGTGAGTCAGATCTTTATCCAGCAGAAGCTATAAAAATGGCAAAAAAAGCAAATGCTTTGCAAACAGTAATCGCTCAATATTTAATCGCCCCACTATTGATTGAAATAAACGATACAAGCAATCTGATTCATGGAGGCAATTTATTTTATCCTTACCAAGAAATTTTAGTTGAGATTAAAACGAAAAAAAACTAACCTTGCTACATGCAGTCTTTCAGCTCAACAACAGAAACAGAAATCCAATTTGTAAATTTAACAACAGAACAAGATTGGACTGATGCATTTCAGTGTTTATCGCAACTAAGGCCAGAGCTTAAACTTCCAGACTTTCTTAGAATGAGAGAAGATTTATTAAGTCGCAATTATAAATTGCTTGGTCTTAAAGATAAGAACCAGATTGTTTGTGTTGCTGGCTATATGTTACATCCACATATCGAAAGAGGAAGTGAGTTTTGGATACATGACCTAGTAAGCCTTAATACTGAAAGATCAAAAGGCTATGGCTTAAAAATGATGGCAGAATTAGAAAAAATAGCGCGTCATTCAGGATGCAAACGAGTTCAAGTTCATACTAGAATTGATAGAGAACTAGCTCAAAACTTCTACGAAAATAAAGCTAAATTTGACAAATATGCTTATGTATATTCAAGGCGCATCTAAAATCCTAAAATCAGTACACCCCAACCATCTAAAATCAGTACACCCCAACATTTTTAAGCAACTACTAAGCTAACACAACGATTACTTCCTTAGAAGGAGTAATTAAATGCCACGTGTTAGAAGACAGGTAATATCGAACTGTATGTACGAAGTATGCTTTAGAGCCAAGGAAAGCATACCTCTAGTAGCAACTGAGTATATGAAGCTACTAATAAGCTCTATACTGGCACGCACTCAAAGAGATCATAAAGTAGTGATATGCCACGATATCTGGAATGGTTCTCATCCTCATATAATCTTAGTAACTAAAGACTCTCAGCAGTTAATTAACTTTGTATCTGAAGTACAGAAAAAGTTAAC
>JAGRAS010000170.1 GCA_020434465.1 Bdellovibrionales bacterium
AGTAAAAAAGAAAAATTAAAAACATTAACTATAACTTGTAGAGATCATAAAAATAATTTTGCTGCAACACACAGCAACTCAATCACTAAAACTTTTTGCAAACAATTTCTTAATAATAGGCTTCCATTAATTTGGGATGAGGATTTTGAGAAAATTCTTGAGAAGATTTTCATGAATTCTATTATTCTAGGAAGTAAAGAATCTAATTTAAAATCAGCAATTGCCCTGCAGGCTTACGCCGTTAATAAAGGCACACCTCCGCAAACAAAAGAACAAGTTAAATCGCACTGTTTTCATTCATCATCAAAAAAATCCGACAAATATTTTCCTTATCTTGAAGGTACTGATATTGAAAGATACAAAGTGCATTCTGAAAAAAGCTATTTAAAATATGGTCCATGGCTTGCAGAACCACAAAAATTTGAAAGATTTTGCGGCCCAAGAATTCTAGTAAGAGAGATTATTAACCGAGGGCAGTATATGCTAAATGCCGCTTATATTGAATCAACAGCTTTTTATAATAAATCTATTTTGCACATTCTACCGTTAAATGATTCGGAACCTAACACTCTTCATGCATTAACTGGGGTTTTGAATTCAACTGTAGCTTCATTTATTCTTTTGATAACTGGTAGAAAAACTCAAAGAGCTCTATTTCCAAAAATATTAAACTCAGATCTCCAAGACTTTCCAATACCGAAGAGTATTTTCTGTAATCCAAATGAATACTGTTGCTTAATGAAAAAAAATATTGACCAAGAAACACAAGCTAAAATAGATTCGGTTGTTGCAGCAGGCTATGGCTTGGATGCAGAAACTTTGGTTCAAATAAATAATTTCCTGGACAAAGCTCAAAAATATTTTAGCTAATTTTACACTTAATAAATAAGCTTTAAAGCTCAAAAATAATTATGGCTGCGCCAACTATGATAAGCGCCGCTCCTATTAATTTACGGGATATATCTTTTTCTTTGAAAACCACACCACCTGCTATGATTGAACCTAATATTGCAGTTTTTACTAGTGCACTAACATAATGAGCAGAAATAAACTGTAAGGCTGCAAGTTTTGCAGTCATAAATGCGGTTTCAAAAAAGCCACGTAGTAAAAAAGCTTTTTTATTTGCAATTAATTGGCCTTTCCACTTTGGCTCAGATCTGATGAACGGCAAGATTAATAAAGCAGAACATAAAGACATGGCAAAACCTGACATAATTGGCGTGGCTTCATGCACAGCTAGCCAATCAAAACATCCATTCAAAGCAAAGAAGAAAGCCGATGCTAGAGAAGTCAGCACCACATGAAAAGATTTTCCCAATTTGTCTAAAGAAAATTTACCAAAAACTACTAAACACCCAACCACAGTAAGAATTATTCCTATTGTTCCTATTAGAGAAATGCTTTCACCAGTGAGCAATGGTGATAGGAAAATTAAAAAAACAGGACTTAGTGATATAAAGGGACTAACAAGAGAAATATCACCTTTCTCCAATGAGCGCATTTTGAAGTTTTCAGCAAAAACATCCGTAAGGCTTCTTAATAAAACAAAAATAAAAAAACTCTTTGAAAGTAAAAAGCTCTCCTGACCAAAAGACCAGCTTACTATTAGGGCTAAAATATAAAAAGGCAAAGAGTACGCAAACGAGGCTAGCGTAGAAACCAAAGAGCTAACTTTAAAGGATAAGTGCTTGCTAACAATATCTTTTGAAAAAGAAAAAACAGCAGCTAAAAAAGCTATGGGAATTCCTGGGTTCATGCTTGAACAAATTTTATTAAAAACGTAATCTCCTGGCAATGACAAGACAATTACGACTAGTTACAGAAGCTGTTTTTTTCACCATCACCGCCTGGTTAGTGATAACACTATTCGCAACAGATAGAGGTAGCTCCCTATCAGGTTCTAGTTTACTAAACTCAGGCTTGGAAAGCGTTAAACTTAATGCGAGTTTAAAAATTAATCAACAAGATCTAGTTGCTCCAGGCTACACATTACTACCCGTAAATAGTACTGAAAAAGTTTTTTTAGTTAATAATCAAGGTAAGGTTCTTCATTATTGGAATTTTGATGCAGATAGAGCCAGGCTTTTGCCAAATGGACATATTATTGCTGTTCATGGATCAAAGTGGGGCATGAGAAATGATCCATGGAAAAAACTTAGACCAGTAGTTAGAGAATACGACTGGAAGGGAAAAATAGTTTGGGAATTTACCGCTCCCGACATTGCTCATCATGATATCACTCGTCTTGAAAACGGAAATACCATTTTCCCAGTCCGCTCAGTTATTTCTGGAAATTATAAAGATATAATTAACGACGATGCGAAGCGTTCATTACAAATCAGATCTGATTCTATTTATGAGGTTGATAAAACTGGAAAAGTAGTTTGGCACTGGGATGCTCATGATCACTTAGATTTGAATTCTTGTGGTCGCAGAAAATGTAAAAATTTTTCTGGTAAAGCAAATGCAAAAGATCAGTTAGCCGATTGGACCCATATCAATACAACTTCTATCATACCACCAAATAAATGGTACGACAGTGGTGACAAAAGATTTAAACCAGGAAACATAATGACCCTGCCAAGAAATTGGTGGATGACATTTATTATTGAAAAAGAATCTGGAGAAATAGTGTGGGAGTATGGTGGTGAATATCGTGGTGGTTTACGTGGAGGCCACGAAGCACACATGATTCCGCGAGGCCTGCCAGGAGCAGGAAATATTTTGATTTTTGATAATGGGCGTGACAATGACGGTAGTGGATCAAATATATTAGAGATTAATCCTGTCACAAAGAAATTAGTTTGGGTATATGACGTCGGCAAAGACTTTGACAGTAGATCTGCTGGTTCAGTTCAACGTCTTAAAAACGGAAACACTCTTATCTCTGAAGATGTTGGTGGCAGAGTATTTGAAGTTAACAAACAAAAAGAAATTGTATGGGAGTTAGTTTTACACGACGAACTAAGAATTAGTAGAGCCCATAAGTATAATTTAGACTATTGCCCTCAGTTTAAAAATTTTAGTTAGTTTATTTACAAAGAGTTTCGCGTTCTTCAAATAACATTGCTAATACACGGCAAGCATCATTAGTTGTAAAAATACCTAAAAAATTTCCATCACTATCTGCTATTAATGCAACTTCGGCTTTTTCTTTTGCCATTTCAGTTGCAACATCAGCAACAGTTGCATCGCTTTCTGCAACTAGAGGATCCTTTTGACATATTTCTCCAACTAAAGGGCAGTAGCCACTAGTATCACATACCGTCTTGGCAACTTTAATATACTGCTCAGTCAAAATTCCCAAAAGCTCCCCATTTTCAACAACTGGTAAATGCCGAATCCCTCTAACTGTCATCATTTCTACTGCTTGTTCAATAGATTGAGATGAATTTATTGTATATGGACATGGTGTCATTACATCGCTTATTTTCATTTTCCCCACCTTGAATGATATTAAAAAACGCTATAAGTTATATCATTATATCGGTTCTTTTTTTGATTTACTAAATTTCATTTTAGCAAGCTGGTATAACAGGGTTTAATTTTCCACATTTTTTTACTGAAATAAGTGCTTGAAATTTCAAATATAAGAGACAACGTTGATCTGGTTAAATCAGGTTCTAAAGAATTCTATTTAGTTGGGACAGCTCATGTCAGCAAATCTAGCATGGAGCTTGCTGAAGAAATTATTCGCGAAGTGAAGCCAAATTCAGTAGCTGTTGAGCTTTGTGAGCATAGACATAGTTCTTTAAAAGATCCAAATCGCTGGAAAAATATGGATATTGTTTCCGTGATACGCGAGGGTAAAACATACGTTCTTCTTGCTCAACTTATGCTCGCAGGATTTCAAAAGAAACTTGGTGAAAAACTACAAATTAAACCTGGCGCAGAAATGTTGCGATCTCTTGAAGTAGCTAAAGAAGTTGGTTGCCAAACTGTTTTAGCAGATAGAGAAATAAAAACTACGCTTAAAAGAACTTGGTCATCTTTAGGAATTTGGGGAACCTGCAAATTAATTTTTGGTATGCTTGCAGGCGCGTTTGGCGAACAAAATGTTACAGAAGAAGAAATTGAAAGATTAAAATCTGCAGATGCTTTAGATGAATTAATGAAAGAATTCTCAAAAGCACTCCCAGGAGTTAGAAAAGCTCTTATTGACGAACGCGATAAGTATCTGGCTGCTAAAATAGCATCAGCACCTGGAGAAAAAATTGTTGCAATTGTTGGAGCTGGACATATTCCTGGAATTAAAGAATGGCTAGATAAAGATGTAGATTTAAAAGAATTAGAAGAAATACCTCCTGCAAAAAAAATCACAAAAGTAATCGCCTGGGGCATTCCAATATTAGTTATATCATTAATCGTTTTTGGTTTTTTTAAGGCTGGAATTAAAACTAGCATTAGTATGCTAGAGTCGTGGTTTTGGATTAATGCTGCCTTTGGCGCATTGGGCTCACTAATCGCACTTGCTCACCCCGTTACTATATTTGT
>JAGRAS010000171.1 GCA_020434465.1 Bdellovibrionales bacterium
GCAATGGATGAAGCTATTATTAATCATATGCGAAGACGTCATCATTTGCTGATTGGAGAAGCTACTGCTGAGTTGATTAAAAAAACTATTGGCTGTGCACATTCTGATTATGATGATCAGGAAATGGAAGTAAGAGGTAGAAGCCTTACTAGCGGTGCTCCTGCTGCGTTGATTATTAGGGGCGAAGAGGTCAGAGATGCGATTTCTGAGGTTATTTCATCGATAACCACTGCAATAAGACAAGCATTAGAAAATACCCCTCCAGAGCTTTCAGGTGATGTTATTTCATCTGGGCTTGCACTTGCAGGAGGAGGTGGACTGCTAAAAGGCTTGGACAGGCATTTAAGTGAAAAACTTGGTGTAAGTGTGCAAGTTGCTGATGATCCACTTGCAGCAGTGGTGCAAGGAGCAGGGAAAGTTCTTGATAATTCTGAACTTTACAAAGATGTTTGGTTTTAAAACCGATATTTATTGGCGATGTTGAATTTAATCTGAATTTTATTCAGACGACTAAAAGACCTATTGAACTGGTGATTTTATGGCGCGAGCAAATATTTCTGTAATGCTTGTAGATCAAGAGGATTTAGTGCGCGATGGGATTAAAGGTTGGCTGGAATCATCAGAGTTTATAACTGTAAAGGCAAGTGTTGGCTCATACGACGATGCTTTTGAATTTCTAAAAAATGATAAAGTTGATCTTTGCATAACAGATATAGTTTTTGCAGATCGCAGTGGTTTTGATTTATTAAAAGATTTAGGTAAGAAATATCCAGATGTAAAAACACTGGTACTGTCTTCTAAAAAAGATTCTGAGGTAATTTTCGATTCTTTTACTAATGGAGCTCATGGATTTGTACCGAAAAAAACAGAGCCACAAGAGCTTATAACTGCAATCTCTTGGATTAGCTCTGGAAGATGGTATCTCTCACCACAAGTTACTGAACACTTTATCCAACTTGCTAGGCAAATTATTTCAGTAGTTGGTAGGCAGCATCTTAATAGTAATGGAATATCAGTTGGCTTAGATGAAAAAGAGCGTGAATTATTAAAACATGTTTCTGAAGGTTTAACTTTTGTTGAAATATCAGAAAAATTAAATGTAAATGTAAGATCAGTTGAAAGAATCAAAAGTAAAATTGAAGAGAAGATTGGTACAAAAAACTTAGCAGATTTAATTAGGGCAGCAATTAGATTTGGGCTAATCGATCCTTAGATCTTTAGAAACCTGAGTTCGGTTTAAGAAGCCTAGCAGTTTTCTTAAACCGAACTCAGGTTAGAAGATCAAATTGAAATATCTTTTGCTAGAAAAGATATGATACCCCCAATTGCACTGGTAACTGTAACCGCTAGCAGCCAGATAGCTCCAAAACTAAGAGCTTGTTCTTGTGTTAGATAACCCGCAAGAAAGAAAATATAGCCCGTCTCTCTTACTCCAAGTCCATTCCAACTAATTGGCAGGCTACTCAGTATATTAACAAAAGGAACGGTAGCTAGTAAAAGCGGCCAACTAAGATCAATTCCTAGTCCAGCACCCATGAACTTGTGAAGGTAAATTTGTATTAGATGAAATATTGCAGAGAGAAGAGTGATTGTAATTAAGACTTTGGGATCTTTTGGAAAAGCTTTTGCAATTTCTTCTACCTTGTTCCTAAATTTAAAATGTTTAGGATAAAACTTTAGCAGAATCGCTGGCCCAAGAATCCAACCAACAACAATTGCACTACAAAGTGCAATTAGAAATAGATAAAAAAATGAGTCAATTTTTTCTTTATGAAAATATGCTGCACCAATAAGCCCAATAACTGCTAAGACTCCAAGACCCTGTGCCCTGTCAGCAATTACAGAAGCTATACCGCTAGTTTTTTTTCCTTTACCTTCAGAAACTAGAATTCCTCTAGTCATATCTCCACCTAAGACACCTAATCCAAAACAGTTAACAAACATTCCGATAAGGTAAGCTTTAAGCGTCGAAGAAAAGTTTGTTTCAATTCCACCAGAGCGAACTATTAACCACCACTTATATGCGCTAAGAATTTGCCCAGCCAGATAGCCTAGGATTACGATAACAGCTGTCCATGTAGGGATATTTAAGAGTGTTCTTTTAAGACTTTCTAGATCAACAAAAGCCATAATCATGGCTAACATGCCGATACTGATAGATAATTTTATCAAAAATTTAGGTTTCATTTCCTACGCAGACTACGATAACAAGGGTAGCGGCGCAATGTTTTGAAGTTAGGTATTTAGCTTGGCTAGTAAAATGCCTAATCTCAGTTTATTTGGTTAAAATTTATCTATTTAAAAGGAAGTTAAATGCCAATTAAAAACAAACCTCTGAAATCACTTAGTTTCTTAGGATAAAGACTTTTGCTATAATAGCCTAACATTTTTAAAAAGGGTTGCTTAGTTTAGTGGAAAAATTGCCTAGAGAAATAACCAGTAATCAACAAAAGAGCTTAAGACAAAGCTTTCAGGAGAGGTTTAACTCTTTTTTGAAATATTTAGGTGGTACAGAAAATAAAAACGTAAAAGGCCTTAAGGAAGAAATTTTAGATAACTATAAAGTTTGGGCTGCACATTTTAGTTTAATGAATGATCAGTTTTCTGAGGTATGGGAACTTTTTGGAAAAATAGAGAAAGAGGTTCCAGGTTGGTATAGGGCAGCGCCGAACGAAGGGCAGTGGGGTTATCTAGGTCTTTCTAAAGATGGATATAGTTTTAGTGCGAGCATAGAAAAAAATAAGCGTAGAAATGCAGCCTATGCCCAAAAATGGCTTTGGGTAACTTTTGCTTGGGGAGCCACTACTCAAAGAGGTATGGGAGATGAGAGAGCATTTGGCAGAAGTGCACCAATAGATTGTAATTTAGTTGGCCTTAATAACTGTAAGGCAATGGATTTGGAAGAGCAGCTTAAAAATACCAAACATTATAGAAAACATGTTGAAGGACTAAAAATAACTGTAGGTATGCATGATAGTAAGTTAGGACAGAAAGTTGCAAAAATTGAACTTGACTCCCTTAGTAACTACTCTTTAAAAGAGATTTGCCAGCGACTTTTTATTGCACTAAATAACGATAAACTTCATGAGTTTAGCAACTTGCTTCCAAGTGCCCCCAAAGAAGAATCTAAGCGATTGATTGCCGGGGCTGCTTAGTGTTTTTCTTCTTGAATTCCAGATAAAAAAACTGTTAGTTTATAGAATAACTTTTTAAGTTACAATGCAGTTAGTTCATTCAAAAGTTAATCTAGGTTTAATCAACGGTGATGGAATATCACCAGAAGTTGAAGCCCAGCTATTACGGTTTATAAGACTTCTTAATAGACTTTTTCCTAATATCGAAATTTCAGTTGAGGAGTTTCCTTATAATAACCAATATTGGCAAGAACATAAAGTTGCCTTTCCAGCTGATGCACCAGCAAGACTTAGACAAAAGGATATCGTCTTTCAAGTTGCCCAAGGGGCGGCTTGTGAAAATGGGCAGGCTCATATAAAGCCAATAGTAATTGATTTATTTAGAAACGAGCTTAATGGCGAACATGCAGTTAGAAAAACATTATCACTAGATCCTTCCTTATTACCACTAAGGTATAGACCAGATTACGAGATCAAAGTTTTTGGTCCATTATCTGATAAATCCCACAGGATTAAAGAGCATTTAATTCCAGGAAAAGGTTTACAAACACTTGATACTTATTCATTTGAAGAAGCAGAAAAACTGTTTATTCAAGTAAGAGAGCAAGCTGAGGAATTTCTTCGCAATGCAACAAGCAATGCAGAAATACAAGGAGCAAGTAAGGCAATACTTTTTTTAAAAGAGAATGCACTCAAGATTAGTCATGAGCCACTTGTTAAACTAGCACGGCAAGTTTTTACAGATAGTCCTGTACAACTTGATGTTCAATTGATGGACTCTTTTTTAGAACGTCTCGTAAGAAAGCCTCAGTTTTTGCCTAAAGTTTTGTTTTCGCCAGATCGAGCTTTTTTTAGAATAGTGGATGAAGCTGTTGGAATAATTAATACCGGAACTTTTGGGACTATCCCAGGTAGTTTTAAAAATGATACCAGAAGGGCAGGCCGCTTTGGAAAGTATATTTTTCGCGGTAGGGTTTTTAAGAATGTTAAAAGTTGCCAGAATGGTTTTGTTCCAGATGATTATTTGAAAAAACATATTCAAGAGTGTGTAAAAGAGGCAGCTAGAAAAAAAATTAAAGTAATTTATAGTTTAGATCAAATTGAAGATTACCCATTAGAAGCTAAACAGCAATTTGAAATTTTAACAGAAATCGCAAGTAAAAGCTCGATTCGTGCTGAAAGAATAAGTTTAGTAGAATACATAAAGCTTGCTCTTGAAAAACCTGAGAAGCTTGATCGTCATATTTTTGTTGCAGGCAACTTAGGAGGGGATTTTCTTGGAGATCTAAATGCTGGATTAACTCAGGGGATACCAAGTCAAGGAACATATTCATATCCATTT
>JAGRAS010000172.1 GCA_020434465.1 Bdellovibrionales bacterium
TTTTACTGTTATGACTATCTTCTTAGTTAACGATGCATTTGCGGACAGACTTGATCAAATGATTTCGCCAGTTACAAATCCCGTTAACTTTGAAGATCCTCGCATTAACTCAGAGTTTCGATTTATTTTTGTTCATCATGAATTTGATGATGATTTCGTAACTGCTGGAGGTGACCTTCAACTTTATGCATTGCAACTACGCTATGCAATAAATGAAGATCTTGCATTCATTGCAACAAAAGATGGTTACATTGACTTTAATCCAGAAGCATTACCTGATGACTCTGGCTGGGCAAACATTGAACCTGGATTTAAATATTCATTCTATAAAGACGCTGAAGCAGGAAATATAGCTTCTGCGATACTTAGATATGAATTACCACTAGGTGATAGCGAAGTGTTTCAAGGAGAAGGAGATGGAGTTATACATCCTTCGGTTTCAGCTGCTTTTGCGCTGGGTGAACAAACTAACTTTATGGCTGCATCTGGCTTAAGAATTCCTGTTAATAGTGATGACAGTATGCTGTGGGATGTGGATGTTCATGTCGATCATCAAATATCTTTAGGTGGTGACATGTCTTTATATCCTTTACTGGAAGTTAATATGGTGCATGTTGCTGATGCAGGCAAAAGACTACCAATAGCTGATGAAGGCGGCGATGTCATTAACTTTGGTTCTACAGAGGCAGATGGCAAAACTCTAGTTACTGGAGCTCTTGGTGCAAGACTAAGAACTGGTGACTCAGTTGATCTAGGTGTTGCGTATCAAGTGCCACTAACTAGTGGAGCAGGCTCAAACTTGTTCGACTGGAGATTAACTGCAGATGTTATTGTATCTTTTTAAGTAAAAAAGATACGAGCCGCAGAATTTAATAAGCGCCTTTTTTACAGTGGCCATTACTCAGGTAATGGTCACTTTTTTTGCAATTATTATGCTCTATTCTCTTGTGTGAGTTTAGGAAAATAAAGGACTATTTTTAATTGCAATCAGTCAAATCAACAGTTTAAGCATTTTTTTGTAAAATTGATTTTTGATTTTTTGCTGCGAAGCAGCAAAAAAATTTTATAGGACAATTCTACTTTAACAAAAGATTTAAGACCGAGCGTATCTTTTTTGTTTATTTATGGATTTTATATAATCTCTAATAGCCTTTTCAGTTGAAAGCCAGTTTCTTGAGTCTTTATAAGCATTAATCTTTCCTTGTCTAACTAGCACAAGGAAAAAAACGCAAAAAAGTCTAAAAATCGATGTATTTTTTTTTGGTGTCTTTTATTCTTTCTTCCAGTACCAGAATTTTTAACAACATTGGCTACTTAGCTGCTCTCATGTGTTCTTGCATAAAATTGCATACTGTCAGCTTGAGATTATACATACAACTCAGACTCCCCGTATAAAATTAAATACTATTGCATATAATTGTATTATATATTAATATACAGTTATATTCAAGAGAAAAAATCTATGATCTCGTATACCATCAGCGTCAAGTTAATGAACCAGCTACGCGAGCTAGCCCAGGCTTTTGCTCGTATTCACCATATTGCTGAAGGCTTAGAACGTGAAGAGTTAAATTTCATTCATCGTAATGTGCGGATTAGTAATATTGGGGCTTCTACTCGAATTGAAAACGCAGTGCTTACTGATGCTGAAGTAAACTGGATCGACACTACTCTTTCTAAAGATGGTAAGACCACTGCTTTTTACGATGCCCGTGATTTTGTACTTGATAAGTTATCCAAGGATAAAGAGCGCAGCATTGATGAGGTTGTTGGTTGCAGATCAATGCTACAAATTATTTATGAGCAGGGTAAAACCTTTCTTCCTTTTCATAAAACTACCCTGCTTGGTCTTCATAAAGAGTTACTTCGCTACTACCGAAAAGCAGATTACTACAGTGGTCAGTACAAGCAGCATCCTAACAGTGTCATAAGACGAGATGTTTCAACAGGTGAACAAGTACCAGTACTTGTATCTGCCGAGCCTGGACTTGATACTGAAGAGGCAATGTGTGCTCTTCTTGAATGGTACAATGAAGCCTTAGTATCACATCCTTGGACAATAGCTGTTGCAGTTGAGTTTGTTTTTCGCTTCCTAGCAATTCATCCTTTTCAAGACGGGAACGGCAGAATTGGTCGAGGTTTGTTTAACCTTTGCTTACTTCAAAGCTCAGATGAGAGCCTATCTTTTATGGCTCCATTTTTACCAATAGATAGGCACATCGAGCGTAATCGTGAAGAGTATTATTTTATCTTAAGGCGCTGCTCAAGTGGTAAGTTCTCACCAGATCCAAAAGCTTACGAATACGAACACTTTCTTATCTTTATGCTTAAAGTAATAGAAACAGCTCTAAGCGATTTTGATTTCTACCGCGAGCGTTATAGACTTATCCAAGAGCTTTCAAAGTCAGCAAGACGGGTACTTGAATGCTTTAAAGATCAGCCAGAAACCAGGCTACAAACAAAAGATATTGTAGAAGCAACTGAGATTCCACGGCCTACGGTTGTAGCAGCTTTACAAACCTTGTTAAGCCAAGGTTTTTTGCAACGCTACGGTAAGAAGGCAGGGACGCATTATCAGTTGGTGTTTTGAGGAGAAATAAATGTCTAAGGCAATTCTTAACCCGAATTCAGGTTTTTAGAAAACCCCCTTAGAAACTTCAGTAACAAAATCACTAATAGGAAAAATTTCTATTCCAGATTCAGTTTTTTGCCTTTGATTTCCCAGATATACAATAATTTGTCTCTTTAAGCCTTTTAGCTCAGCAATTGCTTTTAATCCCTTTAAGTCATTTTTAGATATTTTCTTTGAAGCTTTAACTTCTATAGCCACAAAATCATCTCTGTTACGTAATAAAAAATCGACTTCAGTTGATGAGTCAGTTGTAGACCAGTAGTACCAGTCATCAAAGAAACTAGTATAGGCATTATAAGATCTAAGAAAATTTGCTACCCAGCCTTCAAATAGGGCACCTTTTTCTTCTTGGGAGACTTCACCAGAATATTTTTTTAGAGCTCTTACCAAACCAGGATCAATAAAATAAAGTTTAGGATTTTTTCTTTCTTTAACTCTAAGCTTAGCCTCAAAACCTTTTAATCTAAATGCTAGTAAAGTATCTTCTAAGATATCTATGTAGCTTGAAACCGTATTGCGGTGTACTTCACTATCTCGAGCAATATTTGCAATACTTAGAACTTGTGCATGCATAATAGCAGCTACAGGTAAAAACCTTGCAAATGATGATAAGTTTCTAACTAAAGCTTCAGCTTGAATTTCTTCTCTTAAATACATTTGAGTATAAGATTCTAGAGTGGCGTTTCTATCTGAGGATTGCCACACAATAGGAATCGTTCCAAATCGCATGGCAGTTTTAATGCAAAAATCCTCACCTAGCTCTTGAGGTAAAAAGGGGTGCATTGATTTATTTAATGCACGACCAGCCAGCAGATTAGTACCTGAACGTTTTAGCTTTCTAGAACTTGATCCAGATAATGCAAACTTAACTCCTAAGTTTTCAATTGCTCTATGAACCTCATTAAGTAAGTTAGGAAGTCTTTGAATCTCATCAACTACAACCCAGTCTTTTGAATTTGCGACTCTAATATCAGAAGCAAACTGTTCAGGGTCAGCCAAGTATCGTTGAAAGCGACCCTCTTCTAGGAGGTCTATGTATATAGCGTCTGGAAAGTATTTTTTAAGCCAGGTGCTTTTACCAGTACCTCTGGCTCCAAATAGGAAAAAACTTTGCTTTGGTGGCTTTATAAGTCTTTGATATATCATAGTTTTTAGATATCTATCATATAGATATTATTTATCTCTCTATTATAACATTAAACTGTCATATCTTCAAGTTATTAATCTATTTAGCAATCTTTTTTGAGTAGCCCCTGAAAAACAGCTAAAATTTAGGCCACACAGGCAAGCCCAAGAGGTGTAGGTAAATAGTATGAAAAATGAAGATGATAAATCTGCTGAAGAACTAGAGGCTTTAAAGCTAGAGCTTAGAAAGATCTTAGTAGATTTGATTCATCACCCAAGCGTGCCTAATGAGGCAAAGGAAAAAATTTCAACAACAATTGATAAATTAATTAAGTAAGGAACATTATGGGCAGTATCGACACAGCAAATCAAGATAGAGGAACAGAGATTGTAACAGCAGATATGTTAGCAGGTGCTACTATCGGACAACAGTCAAGAATTTGTAAAATTTTAGGCTTGAATGAGAACGGTACTAAATTGGCAGATTTACAGACTAGTATTGTGGAGCTCGCAAAGAAACTAGATAGCTTAGATGATATTGAAACCCCGGAAGCACTTGGTGAAGCTAAAAAGCTAGCTACTCAAATGAGATCTATCGCTGATTTTATAGCTCTAAGTGATTCAATAGGTGTTAAGCAAGAAGGCATTAAATTTACAGTAACAACCAAGCCACCAAAAGCAGATATGACTCTAATGGATGTTTTTAAGGAGCT
>JAGRAS010000173.1 GCA_020434465.1 Bdellovibrionales bacterium
TTTCAACTAGTGTAATGCTATTTGTTGCTGGCTCAGAAACAACAATGAATCTAATTGGAAATGGGATGCTTGCACTGTTAAAGCATCCTGATCAGTTTTCTAAGCTTAAGGAAAAGCCAGAACTTGTTAATTCGGCGATAGAAGAGTTACTAAGGTATGACAACTCTTCTCAATTAACTATTAGGCAGGCGCTATGTGATTTTGAATTTTATGGTGAGCAATTAAAACAAGGTGAATTGCTTTTATTATTACTTGGGTCTGCAAATAGAGATCCTCAAAAGTTTGTAAATCCAGATGTTTTAGATATTGAGAGAGCAGAAAATCGGCATCTATCTTTTGGTTATGGAATTCATTTTTGTTTGGGTGCTCCTCTAGCAAGGCTTGAAGCACAAATATTGCTCCCGATGATCTTAAGGAAAATGCCAAATCTAAAATTGGTATCTGCAACAGAAAAATGGCGCGACTATATTACTCTTAGAGGTCTTGAGGAACTAAAACTTAGCACATTGGAATAGAAATTATGAAAACGCAAAATAAAAATCGATTATATATAGGTTTAGGTAATAGTCCTCATGATCCGGCAATAGCAATTGTTAATTCAAGTGGCCAATTGCTGTTTGCTGAAGCCAGTGAGAGGTATCTTCAAAACAAACGAGCCTGGGGTTGCCCTGCTGATGATATGGTAAGAGCTGGCAAGTTATTAAATGAGTATGCAGATAAAGATACAGAGCTAGTTTTGGCCTCCAGTTGGAGCGATAGCTTTATAGGAAAAGCTAGGTTTATGTGTTTCACACCCGGATTTTCTAATTTAATGAAAGCAACAATACCAGAAAATATTTACAGTTTATTAACTTTACTTTTGTCTATTTGGCATCGGCGAAGTGGAGCGAATCTAGAGTATCAAGCGATTCGAAAAAATACTCAGTCTAAAATTATTAGAAAAACATTTAATCATCACTTATGCCACGCTGCCGCAGCTTGTTATAGCAGCCCATTCAGTGAGGCTGTGTGTGCGGTAATTGATGGGCATGGTGAAAATTCCTCAACATCTTTTTATCATTATAAAGATGGAGATCTTAAAAAATTAGCTATAAAAAGATCTGATGTTGGGAGCTTAGGTTTTTACTATATGCAGGTTTGTCTTGCCTGTGGCTTTGATCCGATTAAAGGTGAAGAGTGGAAGGTGATGGGTTTAGCTCCCTATGGAAAATTCAATGAGGAAATAGCTAAGCTTTTGCGCAAGATTATCACCGTAGATGACGGGGTGATAAAAATTATTGAAGACTATAAAATCTTACATCAAGCAACTCAGTTTATAAGAAAAGATGGTGAGTCCCCATTAAAAGCTGCTGATTTTGCATTTACAGCTCAGCATTATTTTACAGAACTTTACTGTAAATTATTATCTAAACTTTATAGTTTAAAACTATCAGAAAACCTGGTTTTAACTGGAGGTTGTGCGCTTAACTCAGCAGCAAATGGGCTGCTTCACCATCATGTCCCATTTAAAGAATCTTTTATTTTTTCTGCTCCTGCAGATGACGGCAATGCTGTTGGTGCGGCCTGGCTTGCTTATAAAGACGACAATTTACGCATACCAGTATCTAATTCAATTCAATCTCCGTACTTGGGAAGTGAAATTAAAAGTAGTAGCGTTGATAAGTACGAAAAATTTGGAAGAATAAAACGCACAGCAACTAATAACAAAAAGATTTGCGATTATGCGGCTGAATTGCTTGCCGAAGGAAATATAATTGGTTGGGTTCAGGGTAGAGCTGAATTTGGGCCAAGAGCATTAGGTAATCGTTCGATTTTAGCTGATCCACGCAGCCCAAATGTAAAAGAAAAGATTAATGAAAATGTAAAATTCAGAGAGGGGTTTAGGCCTTTTGCTCCATCAATCTTGCATGAATTTGGAGATCAGTACTTTAAAGATTATCGAGAAACTCCATATATGGAACGAGCCTTGTTTTTTAAAAAAAATGTTATTCAAAAAGTTCCTGGAGTAGCCCATGTTGATGGCACAGGTAGGTTGCAAACGGTAAAAAGAGAATGGAATTTGATGTATTATGATTTAATCCACTCATTTTATAATTTAACTGGGGTTCCAATCGTTCTTAATACAAGTTTTAATGTAATGGGAAAGCCAATAATTCACTCAGTCGAAGATGCTTTTACAGTTTTCTTTAGTTCCGGCCTTGATGCCTTAGTTATAAATGAAAGAATCTATTTGAAAAAGGATGTTATAGAAAGCAAGCCTTGGGGTGATAAAGACAAGCATGAGTTGTCGATTGCAAGCGCTGCATGATTTGAGAGCCAAAAGCAAAAGGAAAATCATCTAGTACAATAGCTAGACATGTTTTATAACTGTTATTATTCATAGAAATAAAAAGTTAAAACATGGTTAATTTGTTTAATGAAAATTTTTAAGTTTACAGGCTGCATAGGTTCGCTGTAGTTGAGCTGGCAATTGTAACACCAGTACTGTTACTAATGATTGGAATTTTTATTGAGCTAATAGTTATGGTTAGAAATTTAGAGGTTTTAAATGACGCTCTAAGCACTGCCGGTTCAATGAATGCAAAAGGAGTCAGTGATTATTCAATTGATAGTGGCTGTGAGACCGATATTGCTACAGGCTCTTTATTTGCCATTTCCTACTCTTGCGATCTAGAAACTCCTAGCGCTAATACAAGGGTTATTCGAGCTACCTTATCATATAGAACTCTAGCAAAATTTATTGGAAGAGATGAAATGAAGATTAATTTAAAAACAGTAGCATATCATCCATAATTTAAATGTTATATTTCAAAGATATAAGTAGGCAGAAAAAACAGAAGGGGCTAATTTTAGTTTTGTTTTCAATTTGTTTAACAGTGATGATTGTTTTTGGCGTTCTAGGATCTGTAACTTCTTTTCTGTTGTTTCAGAAATCTATGGTTGTAAGAGCCTTAGATCATACTGCTGAGGGACTAGGAGGTGAGCTTTTAAAACAGCTTGAAACCCTTAAGCAAAATAATGGGGGGAATATCCCAGCAAATACAGATATTGCTCCTTACTTGTCGCAGTCTTTACCTAAAGCAAATGAAATACTATTAGCTAATTATGCCGACTCTAGGTATTTTACGGATCCAGTCCCAAGTATTTCCGAAGAGAATGTAGCTACAGGAGTATGGGATGTCGCAAATTCGCCAGCCTGCCAGCCAAACTGTTTCGCTGTGAGCAGTGATGCGTCTCAGGTAAATTCCTTGAAAGTAAAATTATCTGCAACAATAAGCGCAAAAAATATGTTCGGCTCAACTTTTTTTAGGGGTATTACGTTCGATATTCACAGATATGTAATAGTTTATTTTGATATCAATATTGGCGGTGCTACTGTTGTAGAAAGAAATTAGAGGGGGGATTAAATTACATTAGATATTAGTGATTGGGTCAAAGTAGCAAAAGTAATAACTTAGAAAAGTTGGAGGTATTACAAGAGCTTAAATTTTGAATAGGAGTATTTTTGGTTTATTAACTTAATTTATGGCTCAATGGAAAATATAAAAGTTTATTAGGTACCCATAGCTATTTTACGTATTTTCAACCACTTAAGCTTGTTTTATCTACACAAGAATAGGGAATCCCCGTATCATAATACTGTATCTATTATTTAGAACTTTTGAGTCTCCGCTAGGAAATTAAATAATGAAAGCAAACTCTAAAATTAAAGAATCTCATGGAATAACAATTGTAACAGCAGCAATGGTTTTAGTATTCATGATATTAATTGCTGGTGCGCTTATTGTTGTTGGCATGAAAGGGAATTATGACAGAAAGCTTTGAGGAGCTTTATTAGAGACAAAAGAACATATGAACTCAATTGCGGTTAGTTTATCTGCCCTTGATGCAATAATAGCTGATGCTGAAGGCTATGCAGAAAATCTTTTATCTAAGGAAGGCCTCTTAGATAGCCTTGAAATGGTTCCAGTTCTCAATGTTGATTCAGTACGTTTTGTCTCAGTTATTACCCCTGGTGATTCAAGAATGATCTTAAAAAAAGTTGCCGAGGATGAAAATCATTCTGGTGATATTTATACTGATTCAAGGGGTAAGAGTTATGTTGTTGATCCAGCAAATGTTGAAGTTGGATCTCCTGTAGATCTTTATACTGTTGGCATTTACTGGGATAGTAATGAATAAGCTGATTATTTTAAGATGTTTGCTGATGCCTTTAGAAATAATCCCACTATTATTTCGGCAGCAGGAAAATTTTCTTTGTTTGGTTATACGATTCCAGTAACTTGCTCTGTGACAACAAGTTTGGAGCTGATAGTTGAGGATCCTTTTCCTCCTGGCGCAAGGCCAATCCCCACAGTTACAATATCTACTTATACTACTGATGATGAAGAAGCTGCTGTTTATCCTGACGCCAATGAAGAAGAGAGTTTCCCAATTTATCTT
>JAGRAS010000174.1 GCA_020434465.1 Bdellovibrionales bacterium
TTTATTATGTGAAATTACCTTGGCTAATAAGGGCTGAGAGTTATGCTCGTATAATACTAGATCGTTTTCAGTTATTTTTGAATTCTCTTCCTGTATATTCACATGCATATTAAAGCTTGTTATCAAATGAACTTGAAGTTCTAGTATATTGATATTATTCTATTTGAGTCAAAGTTAAGCGCAACTTGTTGAGCATTTTAGTATGAGCTACTTAGGCTCCTATTTTTGCCTTGTCCCATAGTTAAATTCTGTATCAGCTTGCTGCGATATAGTAATTAGAGTGGCCGACTATGATTGATGCTCACAGATCACATAAGTCTTATTTTTTGATTTATCAAGCCAGAGCATAAATAGCCTTAACCTACTGAATATACAGAAGATAATAGTTTTATAAAGATTTTATCTGATTCAAATCTATTTATGCATTCTTTAGCTGAAGCAAAGCATAACTAACTAAGGACATTAGTGTATGACAGGGGGCTTCCCCGTTTAATTTAGCTTATGGCAAATACTCATCATCATTCTCATGACTCACAAAGTTTTTCCTTAGTAAAAGAAGGAAGGCAGACAGGTGTAGCTAGTTTTCTTGATTTCAGAAAGCTAGGGCATCTAGAGAGAATCTCTGGCTCTATTAATTGGGGAGAAATTGGTTTTGAAGCTAAGCAAAAAGAAGATTTAAAAAAAATCATTGAAGATGGAACAAGCCCAAATGCTTCTTCAGCAGAAAAGTCAAAAGCACTTTATTGGATAGAAAAACTTAAAGCCAGTAGTTTAACAAAATCTGCTGTTAAAATTGAACAAAAAGAATCGATTGTAGGTAGAATTACAAGCAAGCTAAGTAATCTATTTTCATTTTTAAAAAGCCCTAGTGAGCTAGAGGATAAATTAAAAGCAGAAGACAAAAATTTCAAGAGTACATATAAATTAATACCTGTTGGAGAAGCTACCCTTTTTCGAGAGGGAGATGCACTTAAGTGGCTAGCGGTAGATTTAAAAGAAATTGAGAAAAGATTATTAGATCCTAGTGCAAAAATATCGTTATGGAATAGCCCTGAAGAGTGGGTTGCAAAAGCTGAGGAAGTTTTAAAAGATACTTTAGAGAAATTAAGTAAAGATTTAGATTTCAAAACCTTAACTGATACTGAATTAGCAGAAAAACGCGAAGAGATTTTCTCAGAAGCAATCGAGGCTTTTAAGAAAGTTTTTGGAAGTTCTGGTTCTGCCTTAGAGGATAAAGTTGTATTCACTGGAGAGATTGGAAAATTATCATTTAATCCTGTTGAGTTAGATTTAGAAAATGGCTCGACTCTTCTTGGAACGGCATTAAATAAAGATTCAGAAGAGGCATCGCTTGCAAAGCTAACAAAAATTTTAAGTGAAGAAAACTTCTTTGTGATTCCACTTGTAAGCGCAGGTAATGGAAGTTTTGCTCCAGATAACTTAAGCGTAGGCTTGCTTGCTTTTGATCCTTTAGCGATAAGCGCACAAGGCCAAGAGTTTGCTCAAGACTTGTTAAAATTATGTAAAGAATTTGAAGGGGGGATTTTTCCTTTTGAAGAATGTAAAGATTTTATCGAAAAATATAAAAATGCATTAGTAGAAGAGATTGCAGTTAAGGAAGGGAGCGCAAGTCACAAAAAAATTAGCTTACTTACAAATGATGGAGAAGTAATTACTGATTTATTTACTCTAAGCATAGATAAGATTGATAGAGCGAAGTTTAGAAATACTGGATCAAGCACTGATCGAGAAGTATTAGAGGTTCTGCCTGGAGAAACAATTATCAGGCAAGGGCTAGATTTATTTTCTTTTTCAATTCCAAAAGGTAAGTCCGTTGATGATCTAATAGGATCTAATGATTTACCCGCAGACTTTTTTGAAAAAATAAATGAATATCTTTTGGGAGATGATAGTAGTGCCTTAGGTAGATATCTTTTGCAGTTAGCTAGTTCTAAAGATTATGTAATTAGGGTTTTACATAAAGATAGAATTGACTTTGAGAAACGTAGTGGAATTCCAATTTTAAAATCAGCAGTTACATATAGTTCTGACCGGCGTAGAATGGCAATAAAAAACGCAGGCTCAGAAAGCGTGTCTAGTGCAGGTTTAGCTGTTAAAAAAATAGATACCTCAACTTATGCTGGGAAAGTTCATTTATCACAATTTGGCATCAGAAATTTAAATAGAATTGCTAGGCTTGCAGGGCAAGACCCAGAGCAAGTCGTGGTTTATAAAAATTTAGCAAAGCTTATTGAGCCGAAAAGGCTTTCTGCTGAAGGTTTTAAAAAAGCTAAGGATTTAATTTCTGAAGCTCAATTAGAAAACCAAATAACAAGCCTTGAAGCACTAGAATTAAATAATTTAATTTTCATGCTTGAGCATGATCTTGCTTCAGTTGATACAGATATGCCAAGGCCGTTTAAGAACGACATCAATTATTCTGAATTAGATGAAATAGATATAGACGATATATATAAAGTTAGTTTGTATCTGCAAGCGAATTCGGCAAAGGAAGTTAACAAAGCTTATGAAAATGAACTTAACAAATTTGAAGCTTCTATTCAAAATGTTTTAGGTAAAGTTGCTTCCGAAGATCTACAAAAACATCTTGAGAAGCTAAAAGTTTTAGCAGAGAGAATCTCTAAGGATATTCTAGGAGATAAGGTAATAGAAATAAACTATCTGCTAGCATTGGAGTTAAAACAAGAGCTCCTCAAGGCTGTGGGGGAAGAGCTTGAAGATTTATTTGAAAAAATTGATAAAAAAGATGAAAAAGACTTTCTTGATATCAGGAGTTCTGCTGAAGAGCTTGCACGAGTAATTGAGCTAGCTGCTGACTATTTAATACCGGCACAAAGTGGTAGTGGTGAAAATTTAGAATTTGATATTAAACCAATATCTTTTGTGCGTGCAAAAATTTTAGAAGAATTAAATGATATTAACTCTGAAAATGAACTCGCAAAGGAATATGTCCAAATTATTAAAGATATATTGCTTGGTAGCGAAGTTGAAGATGAGATTGCAGGAATTCCAGTTGCTGGGCTAGCAAGATTGGAACAAGCAGTAAACTTTAGTTATGAACAGGGCGAACTAAATGAGCTTGACTATGAAGCAATAAGTAGAAACTTAAATAGGTTAATTCCAGAAAATGATAAATTCGATCTTTCATCATTTATAGATTCTGACTTAAAAAGTTTTCAAGCTGCTCGGCAAGAATCGTTAAATTTACTAAATTCAATTTTAAATAGCAAAGATTTAAAATCTTCTGAAGAAAAAAAGAAATTTTTAGAGCAGCTAAAAAAAGAAATTTCAATTATTTCTGAGGATTCAAAAGCGGATATTTTTAATACCGTTTTAAAGCTTTTAAAATCGAAAAATGCTGAATTTGATATAAGCGAAGAAGAGATAAGAAAAATAATTAAATCTATCTATAATCTGCATGAGTATTCTGAGTATGCGAAGGATGCAGGCAGGGTAAAATTAGAACTTTTAGTTAAAGGCAAAAAGATAGTTTACTATTATCCTAAAGATTCTGAATTGCTTAATTCTCAACGCTATAAAGGTGCAAAGCAAGTTTTTGATCGGATTTTAAGTTTAACAAGAGCAGGTAATCATACTTCAGCGCATGAATTAATTAATTCAACTGCTGAGTTTAAAGGCTTTCTGCAACGAGAATTTGAAGTGCAAACTAGAAGGTTTGATCCTGATAACAAGTTGTTAATTTTTGAAAATGAAGTTGGGCATATTGAAACATGGGAGATTTCTAATCCTGCTATGGAGAATAAGGAGGTTCTATGGCAGATAAATTCGTTTCTGGATTGGGGTGATTATAAAAATGCTAGACGCTTGCTAACTCAGTTTGTTGATAGACAGGAAAGGTTTAGGGCACAGTATGAAGATGATGACGAGCATGAAAAAATTGCAAGAATTGTAGATTACTATATTCCAGATCAAATTGTATTTAGTGTAGGTGATGATGAATACCGAGCGCTTGCTTTTGATCCTGAATCATTTTCACTAACCGAAGAAGATCGGAAAAGAATTGGAAGCATTGAAGATTTAGAAGCTAGCGTAAAAGGTGAAGAGTATAATTCAGAAAAGCGTAAATTTTATATTCAATATCTAAAAGATATAGTTGCTGCTAGAAAAGATGGTTTGACTGGGACTGCATTGAACGCAGTGCAATCGCTACAAAAATTATATGTAGATAATATTGATGGCAAATCACTAATTAAATTAAGTTATGGCTTAAGCAAAGAAGAAGGGGAAAAGATCTTAGAAAACCAGCTAAAGAATGCCTGGACTAGTAAAGACAATCACCCAATGCTTAGCGCTGGAAAAATTAAGCTTCCGGCTACAAAGGAATTAGAAAGAGAGTTTTCTTTTAACCCTAATTTACTAGAACGAGAAAACCCATCT
>JAGRAS010000175.1 GCA_020434465.1 Bdellovibrionales bacterium
CATATCTAAGTGATAGAATATCGTATGTGCCAGGTCTTAAATGCCCATATTTTTGTAAAATAGCGGCTTTTGTAGTTTTATTTTTTTGATATGCAGAGTATTCATTTGACAACTGTCTAGCTACAGTATCTAAGGAATTTAAAAAGTTTTGATAGTCCTCCTCTGTGAGCAATCCAGTTGCAGTCATTGAGCGCAGCATTTGTACCGCTATAAAGCCAGCTCTAGCCAAGCCAGCAAATGGTAAAGTTCCAAAACGTCGACAGTCTTCAATTAGCCAGTAAATCTTATCGACAGTTGACATATCACTTCTGGTAATTTCATGATACCTTCTATCGAGTTCAGAAATCTTATCTAAATCTTGTTGGCATAAACCGTAATGCTCTTTAATTACTTCATTTGTTAAATTTAGCAGTGAAAATTTTAAACGCTCAAGCTCAAGCTCAGAAAATCCAAAATTTTGAAGGTTTTTAATTTTTTCGTGTATATTAAAATCATAACATGAGAAAATTATATTAAATTCGACTTTATCATGATCACTAGGGTGTTCAAGTAAACGTTCAGTATAATAATCAACTAACTTGTGTGACAGTTCCTCACCTAAGGCATTTGGAATAAAAGAACTTAAGCTAGCTCTAACATCAATATATGGAAGTTCTAAGAAAGAGACTAAAAGTGGGAATCCACGCAACCTTTTATACCCATACTCTTCTCTTTGATATGCCCATGTATTATCAGTAATTAGATCTTTGTATAAAGACAAGGCAAGTTTTCTAGGTCTAATACCTATCATTTCTGCAGGATTCCAGTCTGTCATCACACTGTAAACACCACGGCGGCCATACAAGCCTGGGTGTGGTCTATTAAGTTTTTGGGCTTTTTTATGAATTTTAAATAAAAAATCTTCTAGCAACTTATCTATAACAATTGGCTTCTTCCCACCAAAAGCGATAGGGCGTACTTGTAAAATAAAAACAGTTTGGTTTTTATCAATTGCAAATTCAATATCTAAATCATCACGATTATAAATTTCTTCAATTTCTTTTAAACATATGAAAAGTTTTTCTAATCTTTTGTCTAGTATTTTTTTTGGCGAACTTCTAAATCTCAAGTAAGTTTTTAAATCTTTACCCTGACCAGAAGTAACGGAATCAGTTGAGCCAGTACTATCATCATAGTTAACTATGTAATAAGGAGAGCAAGTATCTATATCTCTAGTAAACACTACCCCGCTTAAAAGTATTTCTGAAACTTGTTCTTGTACAAAGAACTGATCTTTTGAAGATTTTTTATCATCATATGAGCTAATTACTTTTTCAACTGCATTTCTTAACTCACTACGATTTGAAACATCCACAAATGGTATTGAAAGAAAAGCCCCAGCTAAAGATTCAGAACTTTTGTCTTCAGCTTTAGCAGAGCTTCTGACAATTACAGTTTTACCTTTTAATTTGGCTTGAATTAAATCTATGCATGCTTCAGAGTCTTCTTCCCAAGAAACGACATCGGCGTACACTAGGGGGGCTACTTCACCACTTTTTAATATCGGCTTTAATTCAGATAAAGTCTCAGCTTTACTTTTTAATTCTAATTTCATAGGTCTAAAAAAATTTACTTAATATTTTAGATGTATTAAACAGTTATTAAGATTCGATAAATAGTATTGTAACTAATTGAAATTCATATGATAATTACCAAGTTATGCAGAGTTTAAAACAAGGTAAAGTTTATTGGATTACTGGCTATGCCGGAGCTGGAAAATCAACAATAGCTCGTGAACTACAAAAAAGTTTGCAAGAGTCTGGAAAACTCACTGTCCTTGTAGATGGCGATGAATTCAGAGCTATAGTAGGAGACTCAATTGGCTATACTCCTGAAGCAAGACTTGAAAATGCGTGGCGAATAGCTAGATTTTGTAAATTTCTTTCTAGTCAAGGCTTAACGGTAATCGCTGCGACTGTTTCATTATATAAAGAAGTCCGTCAATGGATGAGAAGTGAAATTAATGACTACAAAGTGATCTATGTAAAAGTTACATCAGATACATTACATGAGAGAGATCAAAAAGGACTCTACTCCGGTGTAATAACTGGAAAAGTAAAAAACGTATCTGGAATAGACATAACAGCTGAAGAACCAGTTAACCCAGATCTTATTCTTGAGAACAATCAAAAGAAACATGATTTTTCAGATTTCACAAATCTGATTCTTAAGTTGTAGGCCTATCCTTTTCTTTTTCAGTAACAAACAGCATACAATATGTCATGATTGGGGGTAGAGATGCGACAACCTCTTGCTCAAACCATAAAATAAAGTCTAAAACTTTTGGATCTTTTGCCCGTTCAGATATTTCTGCATAATATTGGTTATAAGCATTAGTTCCTAAAGCATGTCCAATTAGCCTATTTTCGTGAAAGAATTGTAATGGAATTGCTCGTAAATAGTTTAGTCCCCAATCAGGGCAAAATGACTTTATTTCCTCTACTGAAGTATCTGCATGAAAATGCTTATCTTTATCAGCAATATGTGGACTCGTGTGCCATTCGCAGTCTTTGCCACCCATGGTCTCACCAGCTCTTCTATTTGTTCTAGAACTAATATTTAAAAGAACTCTACCTCCAGGTTTACAAACCCTGCTCATCTCACTGACGATCTTTGGCCAATCAGGGAACATAGGAAAAAAGTGACGACTTAAAACAGTATCAAATGAATTATCTGGAAATGGGATTTCATATCCAGAACCTACAGCAGTTTCAATTTCTAAATTACCTTTAAGTCTATCCAACTCCTCAATCATATAAGGGCTTATATCACATGCTGTTACTTTAAAACCTTTTGAAGCCATATATAGAGACACTTCCCCATGCCCACAGCCGATGTCTAAAACTGAACCTCCCACAACACTATTGTTTTCATAGTGATGATTTAAAACTATATCATTAACTCGAATTGCAAATTTCTCTTTTTTATCGCAATGATCAACAAAGCTCTTTGCAGCTTCAGTAGATTGCCATAGATTGGAATTTCTATTGATAATTCTATTTTCAGATTCTGAATCAAAACATTTCTTGACATCTGTATTTTGTTTTGAACCAACAACCTGTTCATTAGTAACTTGATCTGCTGCAGACCTATTTTGCATCAGCGAAGTTATCCTATCAGCAAATGAGTTTTGATTAGATTCCATTGATATCTCCATTTTGGGTACAGATTTACCTAGTATATGATGAGTAAAAGCGGGCTCTGGTAGCAAAAAAAATATTCTGCCACACACATAAACATGTGTTATTTCAGCTAGTTATATAACTGCTATTTTTACCCAAAGAACTTAGATTGGAACCGGTAAAACCATACTTCGTTGAGTATATACTTTAAACTTAATTTTATTCACGAACTGCAATAAAGCTAAATAGAACTTAATCAATGATCAAAACAACAAGCAATCGAATATATACCATTTGAAAGAGCCCAACTCATATTAGGTGGGATCTGAGCCTCACTCGATGCCGGCCCTAAACAACGATTACCAACTCTAGCGATCAGATCATATGTATTATTGGTAGTGTCATTAGTCCAATATTTATAACTTCCAGTACCAGAGTAAAAGAAAGTTTGATCAGGAAAATTAACTCCTAAATTATCCCTGTTGATACAAAGAAAAGTAAGCTCTTGTAAATTACAAATTCTTGCTCCCTGTTGAAAACAAATGTTAACTGCATCTCCAAAAGAACCTCGATGAGAAAAATCTGGACTTAAGCAAGAAGGCCCTAGATCGATCCAACCTTCATCACAATGCCTAAAACTATCCCCTGCAGGACCTTGCGGGCCAATAGGACCAGCTTCGCCTTGTGGGCCAGTTGGACCTGCTGGGCCGGTAAGCCCCTGAAGACCTTGAATACCTTGGGCACCTGCTGGCCCAGTATCACCTGCAGGTCCACTTGGACCTTGTGGACCTTCAATTCCTTGTGGTCCGACAGAACCCTGCATACCTGCGGGCCCTTGTGGCCCAATCACACCCTGTGGCCCTTCAAGAGACTTAACTAAATTAGATAAAACCACTAGAACTGCAGACTTTGATTGATCAAATGATGCGTTTCTTTTTCTTCCTTCTGACTTTTTATTTTCAAATAATGCGGAAAACTTAATATACTTTGCAGCTGTCTGCGGAATCAAAACATCGACTACTGTAATTCCATCTGAGTCTAAATAGCTATGTTTTACTATAACACCTGATTCCACTTTTTTGTTTACAAAAACAGGAGGTCCATCTTCACCATAAGCCAGAATAAATTCCGATCTAGGATGTCCTTTAACTAAAACATTAATATTTACGTTTTCATTAGATTCAACAATCGATGTAGAAAGAACTATTA
>JAGRAS010000176.1 GCA_020434465.1 Bdellovibrionales bacterium
GTGAGTAAAGAACCATATGCAGTTAATTCCTGTTGAACAATCAAAGGTTCTACTAGCTTAAGAGATTGTTCAAAATATTTTCTAAACTTTTGATCTATTTCTTCTACACCATGCTTTAATAGATTTTGAAGATCAAAAAAAGATGGGTTTTTTATTTTAAACTTTTCAAATTCTTCAATTGCTGACGATCTTAATTGATCGCTGTTAATATTTGCTTGTTCTTGTTTTAATTTCTCTTCTAAATCCTCTAAAAAAAGTTCCCTAACAACTTCTATAAAAACACTAGGTATTTTTGTTTTAGCAAATATCTCTTCTGCAAAATTATGACTTATAGTTTGGAAAACTGGTATTTTTTGTCCTGGCCTACAAACAAAAATTTTAGAATCACCAACATGATATGTTTCAAGTAAATCGAATCGATCTATTACCATAAAACTTGCCATAGTTGTTGCAGCTTCGATTGTTAACTTAAATTCACCGTTTTCTAGATCCTCTGCTACCATTAAATCGAGCTTTTTTTGAATTTCGAAACTTGTTTGTCCCATTTCTCTTAATTTATTTAACTGAATTATCAGCGATCTGCTGGCAATTTCTCCAAAGGCCTCTCCACCAACTCCGTCGGCAACACAAGCGAATACTCCTCCACCTTCTGCTAATCGAGCTGACACACTGTCTTCATTGTTTTCTTTACTTGCTTCTTCAAGAATACCAGTAAGTGATGCAACTGATATCGCTTTTTGGCCTTCAGTAATCGTAGTTTGTCCCTCTGCCCCACCTGCATAGATAACTTTGTTAGCTGCTTCTTCTTTAAGCTGAGAGAAAAAGGGTAGCTCTAACTCAAAACCCCACTCTGTTCTAACAATAGTTCCTGGAGGAATTTTTTCACCTTGGTGAAAAATAATTTCAATTTCTTCATCAACGAAAGATGGCCAATCTTTACTAATCTTTTCCTCAGTTGTATTTAAACAAAAATTCCCATCTACAATTGAAATTTCAATTGGTGTTTCAACACTTGATTGAACTCCAAGGCCAGTTTTTCCAAAAAAAATTTTCTCACCTGGTTTTAAAGATCTTATTGCTTTATTAACTTCGGTTTTGATTTTTTTCAAAGATTTAGCTGATTTTTCTGTGGCACCTAGAATTTTCAATAGTGGATCTTCATTTGAACCATTAGTGCCATGCCCATGTGTAATATTCATTTTTTATGCCTTTGCTGTACAATGGCTTTATTTTCTCTTAAATACAGTTCTTAAGCTAATCTCAGATATTAGCTATTATCGTATAAAATCAAGAACTTAACTTAGGTTTTTATTTAAAAATCTTTTAATATATTCAAGAGTCTCTTTACTAATGTGGTGCTCTGCTCCTTCAACATCAATTTCTGCAAGCTGGCGTGGAACACCAACTTTTTCAAAAAAATTAACTAGCAAATCATGCCTTTCTTTTGCAAACGCTGCGGTTCGCTTGCCTTTTGCAGTTAAAGTAACTGGCTTGTGAATTGCCGTTTCTAAATATCCTTCTTCTTGAAGACGCCTAATTGTCCGCAAGGCAGTTACATGGGATATCCCCAAATGATTTGCAATATTGCAGGTTCTAGCTTCACCATATTTCTCAATAAGATCTGCAACAAGCTCTGTATAATCTTCTGCTGCCTCGGTGCTATGATCTTTCCTTGTTGATTTAAACGCTTTTGAACGTTTTTTAGAGACTAATTTTTGATTGTGCTTTTCTTTCATCTTATCTTATGATACCTTTGAATATGTAGCATATACTACAATTGCTCATTAGTAAATCTTTTTATATGGCTTAAAAATGTTTAAAAAGAATTTTTTTGTTTTTATCTCCAGTATTTTCTTTCTTACAAATTCTTTTGCAGCTGAAAAAATTGACGCAGTTTGTACTATTGGAATGATAACAGACATAGTTCGCGAAGTTGGTGGAAATAGAATTTCTGTTACTGGCATTATGAGTTCTGGTGTAGACCCCCATTTATATAAAGCTACTCGTTCTGACATTGCTTTACTAAATAGAGCGGACTTAATTTTTTATAATGGATTATTTCTTGAAGGGAAAATGACAGATGCTTTGATAAGAGTTGCATCAGCAGGCAAGAAAGTTTTTGCTGTTACTGAACTTTTGTCTGAAGAATATTTACTCGAGCCAAAAGAATTCGCAGGGCATTATGATCCTCATGTTTGGATGGATCCTCAGGCTTGGCAAAAAACAGTTGAAGTTGTAAGTGACAAGCTCAGCCAATTTGATCCTGATGGAAAGGAGCAATACGAAAGTGCTGCAAAAAATTATCTGTTAAAATTAAAAAAACTAGATCAATATGCTTACAAGGTATTAAATTCCGTTCCTGCAAATTTAAGAATAATGGTCACTGCACACGACGCTTTCAATTATTTTGGAAAGCGTTTTGCTTATGAGGTAATTGGTATTCAAGGAATAAGCACTGACTCTGAGGCGGGAGTAAAAGACATAGAAGAAATTGTTAATCTGCTTGTTAAGAAAAAAATTAAAGCTGTTTTTATTGAGTCTACTGTTTCTGATAAAAATATTAGGGCGCTTATTGAAGGTGCTGCTGCTAAGGGCCATGAAGTTAATATTGGTGGTGAACTTTTTTCAGATGCGATGGGGAAAGATGGAACTTATGAAGGTACATATATTGGAATGATAGATCATAATGTAACAACTATAGCTCGCGCATTGGGTGGCAAGGCACCGATTAATGGCATGGAGGGCAAGCTTCTTGGTAAATTATAGTAAAGCTCAATCTCATTCGCCTAAATCTCTTGCAGATTTTCCAGAACACAGTGCTGACAGTCCATTATCTGTGCATGCAATGACAATTGCTTATCATCAAAAACCTGTTCTCTGGGATATAGAATATGAAGCTCCTGAAAAGTCACTTGTAGCTGTTGTTGGGCCAAATGGTGCTGGCAAAACAACTTTTATAAAAGCTTGTTTAGGTTTAGTACCAAGCGCATCGGGTAGAGTTGAATTCTGGGGTGAAAACTATGCTGCTGCAAGAAAAAGAATTGCTTATTTACCTCAAAGGGAGTCTGTTGATTGGGATTTTCCAATTTCTGCCTTGAATGTTGTTGTCATGGGTAGATACCATTTAATTGGTTGGTTAAAACGTGTCAGTAAACGACATAAGGAAGCAGCCCTTGAGTATTTAAGAATTGTTGGAATGGCTGATTATGCTGATAGGCAGATTAATCAACTTTCTGGAGGACAACAACAAAGAGTTTTTCTTGCTAGAGCTCTTGCTCAAGAAGCAGATCTATATTTTATGGATGAGCCTTTTGCCGGTGTTGATGCTGCAACTCAAATTGCAATTTTTGAAGTTCTTACAAGCTTAAAAAATGAGGGAAAAACTGTAATTTGCGTACATCATGATCTTGTAACTGTTCCTGACTATTTTGATCATGCTCTTTTAATAAATACTAGGGTAATTGGAGCAGGTGAAACTAAACAAGTATTTACCGAAGAAAACTTAAAAAAAACCTACGGCGGTCGACTAGTTCTTTTAGATGAGGTTGCAAATGCAATTGTCAAAGCCTCAAGAGGAACTGAAAAATGAATTTCAGATTTTTGTTTGCACCAGCTTCAATTACGGATGTCTCTGTTAGCCTTCCTACAACTAGTGATTTTTTTAAAGCTTTAACTTTTCAGGCTGGTTATAATTCAAATATTGTCTTACTTGGCACAACCTTACTTGGAATTGCAGCAGGTGTTGTTGGTTGTTTTGCTTTGTTAAGAAAAAAATCTTTAATTAGTGATGCTTTAGCTCACAGCGCTTTACCTGGTTTAGCCTTGGCATTTATTTTTGCTGCAAGTTTTAATTTACCGCTTAAATCTCTTGGTATTCTTTTAACTGGCGCTGCTTTAAGCGGAATTCTAGGAATTGTTTGTGTTCAATTCATTTCTAAAAATTCAAGAATTCAAGAAGAAACTTCTATTGGTATTGTGTTAAGCGTTTTTTTTGGAACTGGAGTTGTATTACTAAGCGTTATTCAATCTATGAATACTGGCAAAGAAGCTGGGCTTAAGAATTTTATTTATGGCCAAACTGCTGCAATGCTTAGTTCAGATGCCTTGATTACCCTAGTCGTTGCTTTAATTGCAATTTGCTCAACTATAATTATGTTAAAAGAGTTTGTGCTTGTTTGTTTTGACGAGGAATTCGCAAGTGTTCAGGGTTTGCCTGTCAGTTTAGTAGATCTAATGATGATGAGCCTTGTTGTTCTTGTTACTGTAGTAGGCTTGCAGAGCGTAGGTTTAATATTGATTGTTGCGCTTTTAATTATTCCTGCGGCGGCTGCAAGATTTTGGACAGAAAATTTACGAATTA
>JAGRAS010000177.1 GCA_020434465.1 Bdellovibrionales bacterium
GCCTTACAAAATTAATCCTTTGGGGTGGCACAAAACTCAATACCCTTGAGGGGCTTGAAAAACTCACAAGCCTTGAAACGCTTATTCTTGAACATATACCGAAAGTGCATTCTCTTGAGGTTCTTTCACAGCTTCCGCAACTGAAACGTCTTGTTATTCACTCTTCCTCTAGTTCAGATAAACACCTGCTCTTTGATTCCTTTGAACCACTGAGCCATCTTCCCTCCTTAGAAGTCCTCGATCTTGCTGGTGTTGTCTCAGCTGATGGGAGCCTTTTTTCTCTTGGTAAACTTCAAACACTCAAACAACTTTATCTCGGCAACTTGTTCTCGATTGAAGAGGTTGCTCGGTTAGCGGGTTGTTTTCCTCATTTAGATGCTGAATGCCTCGAACCTTACTCAGCGGGGCAGGGCGGTTTGGGTGCCATGAAGTGCAAGAAATGTCGAACTTCTCAAATCATGTTGAACGGGAAAAGAGGGAAGAAGAGTCGACTCTTTGTTTGTCCGAAGTGTCAGGCTGATGTCGTAGCTGAACATGTAGCGCTCTTTCGAGAATTACAGACTGCTTGAATTGGTAAATGAGAGCGGAAGGAATCTTAGTGGGTTGATCTCTTCCTTTGTGCGTGAAAGGTGTCCTTTCAAGCGGTCTCCCTCGTCCTCGGCTGAGTCGAGGGAGACCGCTGCTGTGCGTGTGCCATTCATGAAGAGCTTCTCCTCAGCTCGTCATGAAAATGGCGTTAGCGCTTCCCTGCTGCTGCCTTTACTGCGGCGTTCAACTCTTCCAATCTGAAGGGCTTCCTGAGGTGACACACACCACGCGCCTCTTCAGGAATGTCGCACGCTTCGTAACTGCTACAACGAATGACTGGGACACCCTTCTCTTTGAAGTATTGAGCAAGGTCATTGCTGTTGCCAGGCATCTCAAGATCGATGATAGCCAGGTCGAACGGCTTTAGGTGTGAGCGCGAGACATCTGCACGTTCAGACTCCCACACCGTATGCCCCGAGAGCTCAAGTATCCGCTTGATAACGTCTCGGATTGCTGCCTGGTCATCAAAGACGGCAACGCTTAGGCTCTTGCTGCCTACTTCAATCCCTCCCATACAACCTCCAGTTTTTTTCCACCATTTTGATGGAGATGGAACCTTCGAACCCACTAAGAGTCTATCAATGGTGACAGGCTTTAAAACCTTAAACAAGAGAAAAACGCATTTTTTGTGCAATCTATGATGCTGGAGGAAATTGAAAATTTCCGAAAGTCCCCCGGAGGGAAAATAAATATAGTGCTCGGGGGTTGTTTTTTATTACAATGGCAGCAATTCAAAGGAAAAAATCAGCAAAAAAAGGCTCTAGCCCAGAGCTAAGAGATAGATCTGTAAAAAAACCTAAGCGGCAGTCTGCTTATAGAAAGGCTGGGCATAAAACTAAGCCTAAATCAGGAATAAATTTAAACGAACAAGTAGATTTAACAGAGCATACACTTCCAGATCGCCCACGCTGGGTTTGGCCGGGTTTAATGGTACTTTTATTGTCATCCTCTGCTGCTGCTTGGACAGGGATTAATAGAAGATCAAAAACTTCAGCAGATGATAACATGCCTCAACCAGCACCAACAAGAAACGCAGATCCAGAAGATCAGGTACGTTTTAAAAGTGAGCAAAGTTCTACTTATCATGGAGTAGTTGAAAATCAGTTCATTCAAGAACTAAATCAATTTGAGCTCACTTCTGCTCCCAATGAAACATGTGCTTATACAGTAAAGCCTAATGATTCGCTGGATAAAATTGCCAAAAGAGAGCTAGGAGGAAGTAGATTTTTAAGAGAAATCTTAGAATTAAATCCTGGAATTAACCCAGACTTAATAAGTATAAATCAAAAAATTATTATTCCCTTACTTTCAGAGCTGCAACTTTCAAATAGAAGAAAAGGAATTCCTGAGATGGGATCTTCAGTTGAACGTAGAGAACCTTTAGATGCTGAACTTAAAGGACTCATAAGACAAATACAGTTTAAAAAACATGCTGAAGGGCAGGAAAGTAGCGCAAATAGAATCGGAACACCAATAGATTTTAATAGAAAGATTCGCGGGCACTCAAGAGCTTGGGGTGATGCATCAGAAGAAGTTCGTATTGCTTGTTCTCGGGCAATTCTAAAAGCTTTTGCAGATAGGCCAATTGAAGAGCAGGCAGCAGCAGTTGCAATTTGTATGCATGAGTCAGGGCTAAATCCGGATGCTGCAACACCTTCATCAACTGCAGCAGGTTTAGCGCAATTCATCAGTGCAACAGGAACTGAGTTAGGCATGAATGATGAGGAAACTTTTTGTGCAATGCGTCACGCACTAGGCTTTAGAAGATTTTTTGTTGATAGATTACTTCCTCGTTGTCGATCAACTTCAGGGATTGATAAACTTTATGCACTGTATGAAGCTCATCATACGAATGCAGGTGAAATAGCAATAAATAGTCCTTATCTTCGTAAGACATATGAAGAAATGCTAGAATTTCTTAAGCCTTAACATTTACTCAATTTTCAACTCTATCACTCAATTTTTTCTGTAATTTGCTATCAGTAAAATGTTCAAGTTGTTCAGCAGTATTTAAAACATGACTTCTAGTGATGCCTACATATTTTTCTAAATAAATTTCCCAAAGCTGGTGATTTCGAAGTAAGTTTTTAGCGATATGTCTGCCAGCTTCAAGTAATGAAATATTTTCATTTTCTTTAATCGCTAGTTTTTGCCCAAGAACGCGTTTAAGTGAAAAAAACCCTCTTAAACCACCACCAGCAATTCTAAGAGCTTGCTTTTGTGTTAAACAACTTGTTCCAGTGTTTTCTTCTAGTTTGTAGATAGAGCCTAAAATATCTTCTGCGCCTACTTTTACCTCTAACTTAAAATTTCTAAGTAGTTTTGAAACTATTCCGTAATTTGGAGCTAAAAATAATGCAAATCCAAAAACAATACCAAGCATTACTGAAATAGAACCGGCAGCACTAAGAGAATTTTGATAACTAAAAAGAGCTGGGCCAAATGCTGCAAGATAGTACCCTGAGATAGAACAAAAAATTCCAATTATTAAACTTAGAAAAATTTGTACGTTTAGTTTGTCTGTCAGCAACCTAGCAGTTGCAGCAGGACAAATTAACAAACTTATAACTAAAATTGAACCAACAATTTGAAAAGACGAGACAATGGCAGCAGCAACTAAAACCATATAGGCGTAATGTATTAATTGAGTATTGAAACCAAGAGCATTAGCCAATCCTGGATCAAAGGATGAAATTTTTAATTCTTTAAAAAAGATATAAATGCATGCAGCAATAAAAACAAATGTCAAAAAACTAACTATAACTTCAATTGGCAATTCAGCTAAAGTTGAAAGAGTGAGTAAGCTTTGCCAATCTCTAGGAGGAGTCCAGAAAAGTAATTCTAATTGTCCATATAAAATACAGTCAGCATCCAGATCTACACTGCTGGCAGCAGCTTGTTCCATTAGTAATACACCTGCTGCAAAAAAAATTGAAAATACAACTCCCATAGAAGTGCTGGCATCAATTTTGCCAAATTTGGAAACAAACTCTATTAGTAATGAACAAAGAATACCTGCAATTGCTGCACCTATAAAAATTGCACTTCCAGCTCTTGAATTAGAAACTAAGAAACCTGCAACAATACCCGGTAAAACAGCATGAGAAATTGCATCTCCCATCAAACTAATTCTTCTGAGAACAAGAAAATTTCCAAGAATAGCAGCCGTAGAAGCAACAAATATAGTTGCAATTAATGCAGGAAGATCAATAGAAATAAACTCATGCAAATTTGCCTCAATCATTTCTTTCCTCAATTGGGTGCACACTTGGTGGTACACTATGATCAATTGGTAAATTACCTTTGTTCTTTAAAGCCTGCTCTAACTCGGCGACAATTTTTGGGGATAGTACGTGTTCAACTAAGTCAGCCATATAGTCAACATGGCTTGGCGAAGAAAAATTAAACTCAAATAAATAGTGTTCCCATAGTCTATGATTGCGAGTGAATAAAGCTGCTTGCCTTAGCCCTGCTGGTGTTAGTTCATATTTTCCAGGGAGTAAATTTAAAAACCCGTCTTTTTTAAGTGAATGTTCAGTAAGAAACTTAAGCCATCTAGACCAAGACTGTGTAACACGAATTGCATTTTTTGCTACATTTGATTCTGCAAAATTTTTTGACTCAAAAAATTCATAAAGCTCCCTAAGTAAATGATCCTCAGAAATTTTCAATCTTAGTTCAAAGTTTCTTAAGATTGAGGCAAGAACTCCTCGCTTTGGAGCAAAAAAGAAACTAATAAAAAAAACAATCCCTCCAGTAAGCAC
>JAGRAS010000178.1 GCA_020434465.1 Bdellovibrionales bacterium
TTCAAAATCAGAGGAAGTAGATTTTTCAGGTTGCTTTAATTCAAAACCCTTACCTATAAGTTTTTGAATCATTCTTACTTCATCAGGTTCATTTATATAATCTACAACTGCCTTGGCAGTTCCTTCGCCGATTTCATTTATGCTTAAAAGCTCATCTTCAGTAAGTTTAAGAAATTTCTCGATACTACCTACTTGTTTAGCAATAATAGCTGCCGCCCTTTCACCAACATGCCTGATCCCAAGAGCAAAAATAAACTTTTCTAATGGAATTTTTTTTGATTCCTCAAGAGCTGCAAGTAGATTCGCTGCTTTCTTTTCCTTCGTTTGCGGCAGTGTTAATAGTTGCTCTAATGTAAGATCATATAAACTAGCAATATCTGTTATTAGGTCATGTTCAAAAAGCTGCTTCACGATCTTTTCTCCTAAGCCGTCTATATCAGCAGCATTACGCGAAGCAAAATATATTACCCTTTGCTCGTTTTTTGCAGCGCAACTTGGGTTTGGACAACGATAAATAGCTTCACCTTCTGGGCGCTCAACCTTCGTCTGGCAAACGGGACATTTTTTAGGGAAGATAAATTTTTTCTCACTACCATCACGCAATGCTGGTAAACTGGCAACAACTGCAGGGATAACATCCCCCTGCCTTTTTACTATTACTGTATCTCCTATTCTTAAATCTTTCCGTTTTATTTCATCTTCATTATGTAAAGTTGCACGAGAAACAGTAACTCCGCCTACTTGAACTGGCTCTAACTCAGCTACAGGTGTTAAAGCACCGGTTCTTCCAACCTGAATATGAATATCCAGCAACTTTGTGTTTTCTTCAACAGCACTAAACTTTGCAGCAATTGCCCAACGAGGAGATCTTTGCCTAAACCCAAGAATTTCTTGAAAGCTTAAAGAATTTACTTTAACAACTAAACCATCTACCTCGAATGGAAGTTCATCACGCTTATTTTCAGCTTGCTGATAAATTTTTATCAGTGAATCAACTCCGATAACAGCTTGCGAAATCGGTGAAGTTCTAAAGCCAAATTCAGAAATTTGTTTTATACAATCTGTATGCGAGTTTGGTAATTGAAAGTTTTCAACTGCTCCAAATCCATAGCCATAGAATACAAGTGGCCTATTTGCAGTAATTGAAGAATCTAGCTGCCTTAAACTTCCAGAAGCAGCGTTTCTTGGATTAGCAAATGCAGCCTCACCTGCTAAAACCCTTTCCTCATTTAACTTTGAAAAATCTTCAAGCAAAAATAAAACTTCACCTCGAATTTCAAGATAATCAGGTAAGTTTCTACCTCTTAGTTTAAGCGGAACAGAATGAATGGTTTTAACATTCAGAGTAATATCCTCTCCATAGATACCATCCCCTCTCGTTAAGGCTTGATGAAGATTTCCGTGTTTATAAATTAAGCTAACTGCCACACCATCAAACTTATACTCTACTGCGTATTCAATTTCTGCCTCAAGCTTAGATTCTTTTTGCAAAAATCTTTTTACCTGATCATCAAAATCGCTCAAATCCTCTGCATTCATTGCATTGTTTAATGAGAGCATGGGTATTTTGTGCTGAACTGATGTAAAACCATCTAAAGGTTCTGCACCAACTCGTTTACTTGGAGAATCTAAGCGAATAAATTCTGGGTTTTTACTTTCTAACTCTTGTAACTCGCGAAAAAGCTTGTCATATTTTGCATCGCTAATTATAGGACTGGATAATACGTAATAGCGAAAAGAATGATCGTTTAGTTCAGTCACTAAGTGATCAATCCGATCTTTTTCTTTAGTCACCCAAATCCTCTTGCTTAAATTGATCTTCTAATAGCTGGCAAACGGTTTGATCAAAACGTTGCATCACAGCATCCCAGCTATATTCTTTAATTGTATAGTTATAGCCAGACTCCGCCATAGTTTGTGCCAATTGTTTATCATTTACAAGTAGCTTAGATATTGATGAAAATTCTTGTTGATTTTTAAAATAAAGTCCGCCATTAGACTTTATAACGTGATGCCTAGTTACTTGGCTATCGCTATGAACAATCACCGGCGTTCCTAGTAGCCAAGCTTCCATTAAAACTATCGAAAAAGATTCATTAGTTGATGGCTGGCAAAGTGCAGTTGCGTATTTGATAATTCTGTTTTTATCCTCATCTGAAAGTCTACCAATATCCAAAACATCATTACGATTTAAAGCTTCTGGACGATGAAGATCTTCAAATGAGCCACCTCCAGCAATTACTAGTTTAACTACTTCTGGAAGATCTTGATTATTTTTAGCTTGAATAAAATAATCAATTAGCAGCTGAACATTCTTTCCAGTTTCCTTGCGGCCTATATAAACAATATAGGGAAAATCATCTTTAAAATAAGGCTTAAGAGAACTCAAATACTCAGGACTATGTTCTACAAACCCCATTCCAACTTCATCGCCTTTTACATCACCATAAAGACGGCGCGCAAGTTCCATCTCAGGTTTTGCATTAAAAAGACAGCCAGAAACTTGGCGAAACATACTCTGGATCACATCAACATAGGCATAGACCTCGTCATGTAAACATGGAATTAAATATGAATTTTTAGGGTGAATTAAAGAGCCCCAAAAAGTAGTGCCAAATAAGTATGGCGCAAAAAAAATGGCATTAAAACTAGCTGCATGATCTGCAAGATACTGATAAAGAGATATTGAATTTACACTATGCTTCATCCATTCAAATTGATCTTCAAGACTCAGCATCATTCCTTCACTAAGGCTTATTTGCTTTGGAATCCAAGATTCAAGATCTCTTTCGTCAACTTTAAATCTCTTTACCGGCACTCCAAATTCTACTGCATCACCTTCAGGATATTCATTATCCCAAGTACGATTATCTTTGCTACAAGTGGTTAAAACCAAAACCTCATCCCCTCTTTCATAAAGTCGTGCAGCAATATTTGCAACAAGCGTTTCAGCACCTCCGATTATCTCCTCTGAGAATCTTGGAACAACAAAGCAATATGATTTTTTTTGCAGCATAATTTAAAAGGTTTTCCACCTTAATTCATTAAAAGAAGATTTTATAAAATCCTTCTTTAATTCACTTAACTTATCTGTATCTTGATTAGATAAAATCTCAAAGGCTTCTCGAGCAAGTTCATTTTGAGCTTGGCTCTCATACTCTGTCCATTTCAAGTTAAATTCATTTAGAAGTGGGTAAGCTTGATTAATCATAGATAAGATATTCGCACTTACAGCAGCTATACTATAATGTTCTAAAGCATATTTTCTTAGCGCCTCACGATCAATAATTACTTCATCCGCTAAGATTTTTTGAATTAAAATTTCAAGCTGCCTAGATTCAAAACTCCCTGGATCTATTTTAAATACTAAATCACTTGGCAAATGCTCTCCATCACCATAGCTTGAAGTTATTACTGGCACCCCTTCAGACATACTTATCGGAAGATATTCACGCATGCCACCAAAAGCACTAAAATGACAGTGATATGCAGCAAAAGAGTTTTTAACTAGTTTTCTCCATTCATTAGCACTTCTAGCAACAATAATATTAGCATTTTTAACTCCAAAACTTCTAACAGCTTCTTCAGCTCGTGATTTTTCAGAATCTAAGACAAGCCAATCAAGCACCACTTGCCCATTTAGATTTGAAAGCGCAGTTAAAAGTTTATGATAGCGTTTTTCTATCCCTGGGAAACCACAAAATGCAATTCTATTAGATATTGGCTTTTCAATTAGCTTCTGCGGAATTTCAACTGGTATATTCACTAGCCAAGGTCCATTATCTTTAGCTAAAGCAAAGTTTGATCTTAAACTAGTTTTAATATGCGTTGAGTAATCACCAAAAGATCTTGGCGAACTAAACGCTGGGATAAGAGCGCAACCGCCTTCCCTATACGCAATCGGACTATCTTTAAAATACTCCTCTCCACGTTTAGCCCAAGGCCTGTTTCTATCATTAAATTTCTTTATAGTTTCTTCCCAAGGAGAATTTAAAATTGGTTCAGGACCATCAGTAGAGTAAATAAAATCATGAAACCAAACTATTCCTGGTTTAATGCCTAAATGGATTCTTATAAAGTTAAGCGCAGACTCATCTTCCATTTGATAAAAGAAAGCATCAAATGGATTTTGCTGATGACGTTTAGCAGCAGTCAAGAAATGAAAAGTTGGAAAATCTTTATATGAATCAAAACGATTATGAAAACATTCAATCTCTAGATCACTTTTAAGAATAGGCAGCAAAAGTTCACTACAATATTCAGAAATAGTTCGTGACTCTTTACCTGCATTTGGAAGAGGCGAAAACCAAGCTATCCGCGGCTTTTTAGTACTTATCATCAGTTAAAAT
>JAGRAS010000179.1 GCA_020434465.1 Bdellovibrionales bacterium
AATAAAGAGTCAAAATAACTCCATTTAATCAAATTCATCAAAACACAACTTCAAGAAACTTTCAGGCTCTTCATCAATAAAAAGAGGTGAACACCTATAAACACAAGGAGATTGAATTTGTCGTAATTCAATCTCCTTGTGTTTATAGCCTTAAACCATATCCAAACAAATTTAAAGAGTAAACTTAAGTTGTTAGACTTACTTATTATATTTAGTTTGATTTTACATTTATATTATAGTACTATAGTACTATGAAGGAAGCATCAGGTAAATTTGTATTGAGAATTGAACCAGAACTACACAAAGAGCTTCGTATGCTAGGTGAAGCTAGAGGAAAGTCACTCAATTCTCTTTGTACAGAAATCTTAGAAAATTCAATCGGTAAAACTACAAGAAATTTTACTACACCAAGTTGGATAGACATTATAAAACAGGCCTGGGCAAAAGATCTCTGCGGCCTAGTTTTATTTGGTTCCTATGCTAGAGGAGATACTCACTCTTCTTCTGATATGGACTTATTAATAGTTTTAAAACAAGACATCATCCCTAATAGAAGCCAATACAAAGACTGGGATAAAATTTCAGAAAAACTTCCGCAAGCTATATCCCCTCATTTTGTAAGCCTACCCAAAGACTTTCAAACAATTGGAGGTCTTTGGTTTGAAGTAGCTCTAGATGGAATTATTTTATGGGAAGATAGTAAAAAAATATCTTCTGTTCTGCGTAATATAAGGCTTAAAATTGCTGAAGGCAGCTTGATAAGAAAGACTGTGAATGGCCACCCTTATTGGATGAAGTCGTAAATATGAATAACAAAGGTCTAACAATAGACTATCTTAACAGATCTCGAGCTCGCCTAAAAGCTGTTGCCGTTCTTGTAAAAGAAAAAAGTTATGCGGATGTTGTTAGAGAATCACAGGAAATTGTAGAGCTTTGCTCAAAAGCATTACTTCGTGCGAATGGAATTGAACCACCTAGAATACACGATGTTAGCCAGATTATAAAAGATAATGAAAATGTTTTTAAAAACATCAAAACAAATGATCTAAAAACCTTGTGTAAGATTTCACATACACTTCGAAGAGATAGAGAGCTTGCTTACTATGGTTCAGAAGACTTAACACCCTCAGATTTCTACTCAGTGGAGGATGCTAATGAAGCTTATGAAGGGGCTTCATGGGTTTACAAAACTGTTAATGCTGCTATTTGTGATTTGATTTAGACAATGCAGCTTTCAAAGTTCATAATTATACTTACACTTTTTTTCAGTATTATACCGAGCATTTCTGCTGCCCAAGATAAGAGTGATCCTAATGAAGTCTTATTATATAGAACCCCCGAGGAAAGAAGAGATGCTGGAATTAAATATGAATTAACAGATTGGTTAACTGCTGCTGGTTTAATTGAGCTAGAATATGAGACTGAAAGACTTTCACTAAGAGACTCTCCTAAACATTCCTATCAAGATCAAAAGTCTGGAACCATACAAGCAGCACTTGAAGCTAATCCAACTGATTGGTTTTTAGGAGAATTTGTTTATGAATATGAATTAAATACAGGAGATCACTTAGTTGAAGAAGCTGTTGCAATTATTGAGATCGAGAATTTAGGTTTTGAATTTGGGAAAATGGAAGTTCCCTTTGGAGAATATTACAGTTATTTTATAAGAGGGCCAATTCTAGAATTTGGTGAAACCAGAGGAACTGGCGGGGTGATTTCATACGACTTTGATGATGCTGCAGAAATTTCAGCATTTATCTATGAAGGCCGCAGTAAACAATTGAACTCAACTTATGATAATTTAGATTGGGGGCTTGCATTAGAAAGCAAAGCTCTTCCCTGGGGAACCACGGGCATCAGTTTTATTTCTGACTTAGCTGATTCAACGGAAGACTTTTTAATAGATCAAGGATTTAAACACAAGAAACGAGTTCCAGCTATTAGTGCTTTTACTACTACTAGTTTTAAATCTTTTGACTTAACAATTGAATATGTAGGAGCAATCAAATCGTTTGAAGATTTAGACAATAAAGTTAACAATCCAAAGGCTTGGAATTTTGAAATTGCAAGAAATATTACTGATGAAGTTTTAATCGCCTACCGCTTAGAGGGCTCAAAAGAATTAGAAGACACGCCTAAATTAAGCACTGGACTATCCTTCTCATGGCGAGCAAATGAGCACCTGCTTATTTCTTTAGATTGCTTACACGATTGGTATGATAGAGGTTTAGCCAATGATACAAACGAACGTGAAATCTCAAAAGGCTACACTGTTATCGGGCAAATTAGCTTTGGCTTATAAGCATATTATTTAGTATTCTCAGTATTTTATTTTTGCATTTGGAATTGGTGTAGTAAATTGAGTCATGTTAATATCTTTAAAATATTTGCATGGAGAATATCTGGTGAGTTTTAACAATTGGAACAAATCTTTAGTTATTAGTCTTACTCTAGCGGCTGGAGCCACTGTTACTGGATTTGAAATATTAACTGATGGTGAGCAAATATCTGTATTTGAATTTCTTTTTGATACAATCGAAAAAGCACTTATTATTACTGGGGCAGCAGGAGTATTTATTTTACTTAAAGACTCCCAAGAACAAAAAAAAGAACGGCAAACTTTAATTAATCAATTAGAAGTTGCTCGAATAGAGGGTGAGTCTTGGCGGCAAAACGCTCAGACTTTTGTAAATGGTGTTGGCCAAGAAATAGAGAAACAATTTTCGAGTTGGGGTCTTAGCGAGGCAGAACACCAAGTGGGTCTATTAATGATTAAAGGCTTATCACATAAAGAAATTGCTGATTTACGTGGTACAGCCGAAGCTACTGTTAGGCAGCAAGCGAGAAATATTTATCAGAAGTCTGGCCTACCCGGAAAAGCTGCATTTTCAGCTTACTTTTTAGAAGATCTTTTACCACCTGCTTTTGCAATTGTGTGAGGGTCTGGTTCTCAAAAATGAAAGGCACCGTTATATACTCAACGAAGTATTTTTTACCGGTTATGATTTAAGTTCTTTGGGTAAATAGGATTTATCTCAGATCCGCTTATGTTATCACTCATCCCAAAAAAGATCTTGGTTAAAAACAAGTGGAATACTTGGGTTTAATATATTAACCACTTTTAGGGTTGCAAAAAAGCATAGCTTTAGATCTCTGTAAATAATTGGAATTCAAAACAAATTACAGATTGAAATTAAATTTTAAACTTTCGTCTAATATTATTTCTAGTGTTTTAAATATCGCAGCCCTAGTTAGTCTCAGACCATTTTTATGGTTTAGAATTTTAAAAGATTCTACAATACCTGCTTCTCTTAGTTTTTTTACTTGAAGGAAAAATCCTGCTCTTTCCATTGAGAACATTTCACCTCTCTCTTGCATACCTTTTTCTGGATACTTAGTAATATTTTTTAAAAGAAAAACAGCAAAATATCTAGACTGTCTAGAAATTTCTGAATCCGCTATCAACTCTAAAAAAACTTCATTTGGTATAAAATCAACCATTTGTGTAAAAAACTTATTTAAAGGTTCTATATCTTGATTATAAGGAAGTTGAGTGCTTTTTTCTAAATCTGCAAAAGAAATGGAATTTAATAGACTTCTTGCAGCTTCGATTAATCCAATACAAAAGTTTATCTTACTGGCTAATTCTGGACTCCCATGAGCACCAAAAGCTTTCAACTTAGCAATAGGATCATTTAAATTATTAATAGTATCAAATAAGTTTAAAATCTGCTCTCTCGGGAAAATTAACCTTGGTTGATCTATGGCACTTTTTTGATGATTTGGAATATCACTTTGTTGAGGATGCATATAATTTACAACTTAGAAAATTTTAAAAATTCAACAAATAACTTATTATAAGAATTTGCGGCACAGTTACTAATGGTAGCATTAAAGAAATTTTCCATGATTTAGTAGTTTCTTTAATCGCTAATATTTCTGTATAGTCAGTTGCCACGCCCGCCATTAAAAAAGTAAAGGCGTTACCAGGAGCATGTGCCCTTGAAAGAAGATCTGCTGCAATTGGCACAGAGCCTTCTGAACAGACTTCAATAATGGTAGCTGCTATCAAAGTTAAACCTAAACCTAACACACTCGGCCCGAAATAGTTCTGAAAAAAGTCCATCGGGACAAAAGCCCTAATTAATGCTGTAATAATAACGCCCACCATGATCCATCGAATAATCATTAAAGATTCTTCAAAACCATTTCTTAAAGCTTTCAGAGATAATAGAGGATTAAGACTTAATTTAGAAAATATTTTTTTAAGCTCTAATTTAAAATCAAAATCAGAAGAAATCTCTACTCGACTTTTGTTTTCCGGAAGGTGTTTTCGTTCAACAAG
>JAGRAS010000017.1 GCA_020434465.1 Bdellovibrionales bacterium
CAGCATGCTCTTTTAGCCACATTATTGTAAATTCATCAGTTCCAAGTAGCCTTGGAACAAGCACAAGCCTATGAGTGTCTTTAATAAGCCTGCCGTCCTCTGCCATCGGGCACTTACTGTTTAAGAGCTCGGGAGTAACACTTGCCGGAATCTTTGGAACTTTATCAACACCTCTTCTAAAAATCGCTTGATAATCTTCTGCACCAAAATAATTTTTCCCAAGTATAGTTTTTAGCCGGAGTGTGGCTTGACTTAGCGAAGTGTTAGATAAATTCGTAGTTTGCTCAGATGCGCCGGGAAGCCCTTCTCCTAGATCTCTAAACAGCTTATCTCTTGCTGCTTGCATTTCTGGAGTTATATCTGGTCGATTGGCCATTTAATTATCTTGCCTAAAATCACTCTTAGCTTTTTTTATAACTTATTATGTTATGACATTTATAGAATATATGTGACTTAGTAAAATCAGATCCCTGATAGCAATTTTTTTTATAAAAATACAGGTATTTCAGCTACTTCAAGCAATAAGCATTTACCTAGAACTTTGCCCTAGTCTTGGCCTTGGCCATGGTCATAACCATAGCCTTTATTATTTTGGGCAGGGACTAAGACTAAGTTCGAGACTAAGACCAAGGCTAGGATCCACAGTTTAGGGCTTTAATTATGATTTAATCGTATCTCTCAGATGTCTTAGGAATATCATATTTAACAATTGTTCCATCATCAAATCTGACTTCCACTTTTAAACCATCTGGATAATCTCCTCCAGATTTGCCAAAGCGATAATGCCCGCGACTACCATTATGCTCATTTCCAGCAAATCTACCTTCATCTAAAACTTTATCTTCATGTGTTAGTACCACACTTGATACTAGATCATTAAACTCACTTGGTAGCAGTACTACTAGATTACCATCACTTTCAGACTCAGGTTTCCATAAAAACCCTTCAGCGCCGTCAAAGGTATTTCCAGTTGGTGTTTTTGTTCCACCTTCAATATCACCAGACTTAACTGTTCCGCTTCCTGAGCTCTCACCTTCTTCTAATGAACGCTCAGGCGCTACTTCTTCTCCACTTTCATATTTTTCAATCATTGATTGCGCAGCAGCCAAGGCAGATTCTAGCGAGTCGACAGCTACAGTCGCATCTTCTGTGCTACCACGACTATCAAACAAAGCATCTGCATTGTCATCAAGTTGAGATGCAGCAAAAGCTTCTGAATATATCTTATCTCCATCCTCTACTGTAATATCACCAGCTTCAACTAAGTCTCTTAGAGCAGCCTTTGCAGCCTTTTCAACTGAAACATAGCCATCAGGCCTGGCCATAGAAGACTTATGCTCAGCTAAAAGCTCCCCGTATTTTGTAGCTAAAGCTTCGTCTTTATCCATTAGACGCTTTTGCACAACAGCGGCAAAAAGTTCCTCTTCATTTACATTATTTGCCGCATCAGGGCTTAGAAATTGCTTCATTATCTTTTCAAAACCACCATCTGCACTTGGTGCAGTTTCTGTAGAATCAGTGGTTTCCGGCGCTACAACATCCCTGGTAATGCCTGTAACTGCTTGAATTGCTTTATAAGCGGCTAGTCCTGTAATCGGATCCATATCTGAACTCCCTTTCGAATTCTCTATTAAAACGTGCCGACCATCTTGGTCTACAGATTTAATTAGCAGAATCTATGCCAGCACAACTGGTAAAAGAGTAATTTAAGCAGCTACTTTTCTACCTAGGAAAACTGACTTGGCCTAAAGGATTATCACAAGGAACTGTAAATTCAGGTGCCCTTGAGTCATTTATATGTATCTTAGAATAAGAATCTTGCAGGATAAAAACATGCCCTTTAAAACTAGAAAACTGTTGGAACACTGATTGTAAATATTTAACTAATTCTTCAACATCACTATCCACTTGAAGTTTAAAAATAATATCAACAGAGTGATGTTTTGCATGAGCAAACGCAATTATACCAGAAATATCACGTGGATCATTCTCAAAAACAATAATTTCATGATCCTGATCAACAACTGCATCTTCCACTTGTTTAGCATCATAAGAACCAACTGTTAAAAAATTTCCTAACTCTTTTTCTTTAATAAAAAGATTTGCTTCTTCTAGGTTCTTACTAGTAATTAGCGTTCCAAGAGTTCCGCCTGAACAAAGCTCAGAAACAAGATCATAAACTATTCCTTTCGTATCACTAGCAAGAGTGCTAGTTCCGCCAAAAATTACTAGACCAACTTTAGACTTATCTATTTCTAAGCCCCTACATGTAGTAATTTTCTCGCTAGCGCTAATTACTTCTCTAGCCCTAATGCCTGTAACTGAAACTGGATTATTACTAAACATGACTCCTCCTTACCTATTTTAACTTTTAAACCATCAGAAGCTTACAAAAAAAAATACTTCTATTCCAGTTTCAGGCAAAAATCCCAGCTTTATTTTCTCTTGATTTATATGTATGTTAGCCTCACCTAGAAATTTTCTTAATTTTTTTTCTTTGTACATGCGAATTATCAACTCCAGCAAACGTGCACAATTTGAGCTCTCAGCAATCAAGCGAATTGAATTGGCGGCAGCTAAGATCCCAGGTGCAATTTCTCTAGCGCAAGGGATTCCATATTTTAATACTCCTGATGTAATTACTGACTTTGTATGTGAAGCAATTCAAAAGCATAAATGTGACAAGTATACCCTTACTACTGGCTTACCAACTCTTCGTGAAGAAATCTCACTTTCATTAGCTGAAGATAAACTTAAATACGATCCTGAATCCGAGATAATAATAACAGTTGGTTCAATAGAAGGAATCACGGCCTCGCTTTTAGCTCTTACCGAACCAGGAGATGAAGTTATCGTACCTTCTCCTTCTTATGCATCATATACTGGTTGTATCTACTTAGCTGGGTGTACGCCTAAATTTTCCGCACTTGATGAGGATAAAAATTTTGATTTTTCAATAGAACAAATCGAGAAAAATATTACTCGTAAAACATCAGCAATTCTATTTTGCAGCCCTAACAATCCGACTGGAACTGTCTATTCAGAGAAAAATACTTTAGAAATTCTAAAGCTGGCTGAAAAACATGATTTGGCAGTAATCCTCGATGAAGTTTACAAAGACTTTTATTATTCTGGAGAAACTCACTTCACTGCCGCAAGTGTTGATTCCGTTAGAAATCGAATCGTAAGAGTTTGCTCTTTTTCAAAAGCTTTTGCGATGACAGGTTGGCGTGTTGGCTTTTTACATGCAGATAAACTTCTTTGTGAACGAATTCTTAAATATCATGATTCAATGGTTACATGCGCACCAGTAGCTTCACAATATGCAGCGCTAGCTGCTCTAAGATATGGGGAGCCATACCTTAAAGATTTTATTGGCCGCTTAAAAGTAAAGCGAGACTATACAATTGAAGCTCTTGATAAAATGAGCCCATGGCTAGATTACCAGTTGCCTAACGCTGCTTACTTTGTTTTTCCAAGAATTAAAAATACAGTCCCTTTAAGTAATAATAGTACTGCACTGGCTTATGACATATTAGATAAAGCTAAACTTGCTCTAGTACCCGGCCTTGCTTTTGGCCCCTCAGGTGAGTCGCACTTACGCATCTCATACGGCCGAGAAAAAGAAAACCTTGAAGAAGGTCTAGTAAGACTTCAGCAATATTTTTCTGCTAAAAAGAATTTTACTGGTTCAAATTTCAAATCTAATGCAAATGATAATAGTAATATCCAATTAAGATCTTTAAGAAGAAGTTTAGCCAGGTTTGTTTTAAAAAAACTTGCTAAATTCTATCTTTGGCGAAATAAGCCAAAAATAATTGGTATTGTGGGCACTCGAGGCAAAACAGTTTTTAAACGGACTATTGAAAGAACCTTAGATAAAAAGATGTCTACTAGAAGTGGCATTTTATCTTACAATACTGACATAGGATTACCTTTATCAATTCTTAATGTAAGGCCTGAAACAAAATTTATTTCTTCTATCGGCACTATTTTTAAAGCCTGCGTAAAAAGTTTTTTTGCAAAAGAAACAGCAAAAACTATAATCCTCGAATTTGGTTTTCATACTCAAAGTGAAGCTAAAAAACTTGCTGAAATAGCCCCTCCTGAATGGCTAATTGTTACAGATATGGAAGCTTGCGACCCTAATCTAGATCATCAAGCATTTCTTAAAGGGCTGCTATATTTCAGCAGACTAGTCGCAAAAGGAAAAATTCTTTGGTGTAATGAAAATGAAATACCTCCCGATTTTGCAGCCCTATTTTCTAATGACCTCAGTTTTAGTGGAAACTCGCAACAGCTGACAGTTTCTAATCAAATAGACAAAAATTACTTAGTTGGAATTAGCGCTCAACGTGCAGAAAACGCTGCAAATCTTCTGCTTAGGCTAATAACCTGAATAAACAAAACACCTCGATTTATAAAACGACGTTAGAATACTTTTAGTAAAGAAAACTAAAGAATACCCCGATATTTTATACATGCTAGATCCCACTTTTTAAAAATTGGGATATTTTTCGCGGAATTAAAGATGGGCGTAATTGCAGGTATATTAGGGGTAACACTCTGCGTTCTCGTGGGATTCGTAGGTCCAGGCGGACCACTACCAGTTTTATTTCAGCCTTTTGAGCTTTTGGTTATCGGTGGATCAGGGGTTTTTACCGTTGTAATGGGTAACCCTGGCTATATCCTTAAGCAATTAATTCCAAAGATGCTAGAAACAATTAAAGGCAGCGGGATTGATAAAGGTAGCTACGTAGACCTTCTTGGTTTAATGGCAAGCATATTTGACACAATGAGAAAAGAAGGTGTTCTTGGAATTGAAGGTGACCTTTCAGATCCTCACAACAGTCCAAGGTTTAATAAATATCCAAAAGCCTCCCATGACCATCACTTAATGGAAACTTTTACTGGTGCATTAAGATTATTCGTTGATGGTGTGGTAAATGCATTTGACCTTGAAAGATTACTTGATACTGAAATTGAAACACATCATGAAGAAGCTTTGATTTTTCCTTCACAAGTAACAAAACTCGCAGATTCTTTTCCAGCCTTAGGGATTGTAGCTGCGGTTTTGGGGATTATCATTACGATGCAACACTTAGATGGGCCACCAACAGAAATCGGTCACCACGTTGCAGCAGCTCTTGTAGGTACGATGTTAGGGATTCTTTTATCGTACGGATACGTGGCTCCATTATCCAACAAAATGGATCATATTGTGCGTGAACAATCAGCAATTTTAAAAGCAGTACAAGCGGGCTTGGTATCTTTTGCAGGAGGAGCTCCTCCACAAGTTGCATTAGAATTTGCTAGAAAAACTATCCCTAGTGATTTTAGACCTACATCAGAAGAACTAGAAGAAATTATCAAAGAAGCTAAGAACGCTGGCAAATAGGTAAGCGATAACAATGTCAGATGATAAGCCAATAATAGTCATAAAGAAAAAGGGCGGGCACGGCGGTCATCACGGGGGTGCGTGGAAAGTTGCATATGCCGACTTCGTAACTGCAATGATGGCATTCTTTATGGTAATGTGGCTTGTTAACAGTGCAGAGACTGCCACCAGGCAAAGTATTGCATCTTTTTTTAGAAGACCTGGATTATTCCAAGAAGGTTCTGGTACTCCATTGATGATGGGCGAAGCTGGTATCTTAAATGATGCTTACGTTCCTCCTCATCCATATGATATGAAAACATCAACTGGAAAAGGACAAGAAAAACTAGAAGGCTTAACCGGCTCATCTTCTGATGATGCATCTAAGCTAGTTGATATTGAGGGAGTTCAGGGAGCAGAGGGCTTAATAAAAGGCCTCGAAGTTGGTAAAGGCTATAATGTTGAGGTATCTGATGGCGAAAAAGAAGTAACAGGAGTTAAAAAATCTCAGTTAGATGATGTAAAAAAAGAACTAGATGAAGGCGTCCATAAAACACTAAAAACTGACCCTACAGCAGATAAAAAAGCAGCAGAAGCTCGCAAAGAAAAATTAGACAAAATCGCAAAAAACATCGGAGATCAACTAAAATCTATTGATGGCTTAAATGAATTATTGGGACAGGTAGAAGTTAAAATTGAATCTGACGGGGTTTTAATCGAAATAATGGATACTGCTAAACAGTCGATGTTTAAAAGTGGCAGTGCTATTATAGAGCCTGCAGCTCAAGAAGCTTTTGCAAAAGTAACTCAAATTGTTAATAAGTCTTCAAACAAAATTGATATCATAGGGCATACTGATGGATCGCCTTTTTCCAGCAGAAGGGGTGGTTACAGCAACTGGGAACTTTCAGCAGATAGAGCAAATGCTGCAAGAAGAATTTTAGAGTTGCAAGGTGTTGAGCGCGCAAGAATCACTAGCGTAGTAGGTCGTGCAGACAAGGAGTTAAAATTTCCTGATGAGCCCCTTTCGCCATCAAATAGGCGGATTACTCTTAAATTAAAATTCGATGAAAAGGATCTAGCTAAAGTTGATACCCCACTATCACCAGAGCAAGAGGAAAAGAAAGAAGAAACTGTTGAAGATCTACAGCGCAAAGCTACTGAAGCTTGGAAAAAAAGAAAGGCTGAAGAAGAAAAAATAAATCCAAAAAATCCAAAAGATATTGTGAGAGGATCAAAACAGTTGAAATCCGTAGAATTGCCAGATTCTCAGCCAAGCAAGGTAAATCCAAATACCCCTCCAATTAAAGATTTAATCTTTAAGGAAAGCCCAGTAATTGGCCCTCCTGACCCTTTTACAGACTACTAATACCTAAAGATAAGAAGTATTAGACAAAAAAAACTTATAGTGACACTAGTACTAATGAATATTTATAATAAGTATGCTAATCTAGCTAAAACTTTTTTGGAGAAAAAAGCATGACTGGACTACTGATTGGACTGGCTATCATCGCATTAGTAATTTTTAGTATCTATAATGGTCTTATTTCAAAACGAGTTGCGGCTGAGAATGCTTGGTCACAAATTGATGTCCAATTGAAAAGACGACATGACTTAATTCCTAACCTTGTTGAAACTGTAAAGGGCTATGCAAAACATGAGCAGGAAACTTTAGAAAGAGTAATTCAAGCCAGAAACTCTGCTATCACTGCTGGTAAAAATCAAAGCTTAGCTGAACAAGGGGCAGCAGAAAACGTTTTATCAGGAGCACTTAAACAGATTTTCGCGCTTGCAGAATCATATCCTGATTTAAAAGCAAATTTAAGCTTTCAACAACTTCAAGAAGAAATTGCTTCAACTGAAAATAGAATTAGCTTTGCACGTCAGCACTACAATGACAGCGTAGCTGTTTATAATATTGCTATTCAACAAATTCCAGCTAACATGATTGCAAACTTTGCCGGATTTAAGAAACGTGAATTCTTTGAATTAGATGAAGCACAAAAACTTGCGGCACAAGAACCTCCACAAATTTCATTCTAGTACTGAATATGGTTTAATGAATGTCGATTACGTTTGAGCAGTTAATTGCCCATAATAAACGGCAGTCCTTTTTTCTAATTTTAGGACTAATTAGCTTTACTGCAATTATTTTTGGCTCTTTTGGAATTGCGCTTAGCTCAGTTGATGCAAGTGATTTTTTATTTCCTTTTCTAATTGGCGCTTCTATTGGAGGCATATTAGCATCAGTAGGAGCGATTCTATCTTTTTATCTTGGACCTTACATAATCACAGGCATAAGTGGGGCTAGAAAAGTTCACTACTCAACCGACCCTATTTTATTTAACGTCGTTGAAGAAATGGCTATAGCCGCTGGTATCCCCACTCCTAGTATATATGCAATATACGATGAATCTGCTAATGCATTTGCAAGTGGCAGAGATCCAGAACACGCATTAATAGGTATAACCACTGGCCTAAGAAAAAAACTAACTAGAGACGAACTCCAGGCCGTGATCGCCCACGAAATTGCGCACATTAAAAATTTTGATATTCGATTAATGATGCTAGTTGGTGTTTTTGCTGGCTTGATAGTACTTGCCTCAGATTTTTTTGCTAGACACTTTTTAGACACAATCAAGTTCAGAGGCACTAGAAAATCCTATCATGGGAAAAAGAACCCCGCTTTCTTTGTAATTGCAGCTATAATTTCGTTAGTTTTAGCTTGGCTAGCTCCACTTACTGCTAGACTTTTACAATTAGCTGTTTCTAGAGAAAGAGAGTTTTTAGCTGATGCAACAGCAATAAAATTTTGTAGAAACCCTACTGCATTAATTTCTGCCTTAAAAAAAATTAGTAAAGACCCAGAACATTTAGAATGCGATAATCGAGCGCTTGAACATTTATTTGTGATAAACCCAGACCCTAAGCAAAGATTAAGCAATCTTCACAAAGATAGTATTTGGTCTACCCATCCGCCTCTAATAAAGCGCATCTCTCGACTGAATAAACTTGCCAAATTATATCCTCAGATTCCCGAAGAAAAGACTAAACAAACTCCTGAGAAATACACTTTTAACCCTGAAGCGTTCGAATCTATTGATTTGTAGTTTTTGAATTTTTTAAAATGAAGTGGTGGGCGCTAGTGGGCTCGAACCACTGACATTCAGCTTGTAAGGCTGACGCTCTACCAACTGAGCTAAGCGCCCCTACTACCTAGAACAACCCAACGCTCTCGAAGGGTCACTCTGCGAAGTCTATAATGGACTAAATTAGATTGTCAAGATTTTGAAATTAAGAATCACACTAATATGGAGGGGAAAACTGCATAAAATAGGGTAAAATGGAATTCGCTTTAGCGTGCAAGCTATTAAACCAGCATACACGCTAAAGCACTAGACTAATGAGTAACTACAGCGTTTGAGTTAGGATCTTTATCTCTATCAACCTCTTCCTCATTACGCATCAGATCATCAAAGAAATGTTCATCTCTAAAAGCTTTATGATCTAAAAGCCGCTCGAACTCTTTAGAACCATTAGTTAGCAAGGCTTCACGTAAAACTTCATCAACATGAGATACAGGAATTAACTCTAAACCTTTTCTAACCGTGTCTGGAATTTCCTCGATGTCTTTTTCACACTCTTTTGGAAAAAGAACTCGTTTAATTCCCCCTCTATGAGCAGCTAAAGTTTTTTCTTTAAGCCCTCCAATCGGTAAGACATTTCCACGAAGGGTAATTTCACCAGTCATTGCAATATGCTTATCAATCGGAATACCAGTCAATGCTGAGACTAAAGAAGTTGCAATTGTAATCCCTGCTGACGGACCATCTTTAGGAATCGCTCCCTCAGGTACATGCACATGGATATCAATTTTGTCATAAAAATACTTCGGAAGCCCAAGGCAGTCAGCTCTGGATCTAACATAACTAAGCGCAGCTTGAGCAGATTCTTTCATTACCTCACCAAGCTTACCAGTAATTTGTAATCTACCTTTCCCAGGAAGAACTGTAGTCTCAATAACTAACAATTCTCCACCTTTTTCAGTCCAAGCTAGACCAGTTGTTGTACCAACTTGGTTTTCTTCTTCACTTGTTCCAAAACGGAACTTAGGCTGGCCTAAGTACTTAGGTAAATCTTCTTTTGTAATTACGACATGAGTCCCTTCGCCTTTATCTACAACCTCAACAGCAGCCTTTCTACAAAGTGCTCCTATAGTTCTTTCTAAAGTTCGCACCCCAGACTCTCTAGTATACCTTCTTATAACTTCAGTAAGCGCATCCTCTTCAAGAGTTACATTTTCTGGAGTTAAACCATTTTCTTCAATCTGCTTTTCTAGCAAATACTTTCTCGCAATAGCCTTTTTCTCAAGCTCGGTGTAACCAGATAAAGTTATAATCTCCATCCGATCCATTAGCGGCCCAGGAATAGTATGTAAAGTATTTGCTGTGGTGATAAACATAATCTTTGAAAGATCGTAATCACAGTCAAGATAATGATCATTAAAAGTGTCATTCTGCTCCGGATCAAGCACTTCTAACAAGGCAGATGAAGGATCTCCCCTGAAATCAGTAGACATCTTATCAATCTCATCAAGCAAGAATACAGGATTACTTGTTCCAGCTTTTTTCAATGACTGGATAATCTTTCCGGGTAAAGCACCAATATAAGTTCTACGGTGCCCTCTAATTTCTGCTTCATCTCTTACACCGCCAAGTGCAATCCTTACAAACTCTCTTCCGGTTGACTTCGCAATAGATTTACCTAAAGAAGTTTTACCAACCCCTGGAGGACCAACTAAACAAAGAATTGGACCCTTAATTTTATTAACTAGCTTTTGAACCGCTAAATACTCAAGAATTCTTTCTTTAACTTTCTCAAGACCATAGTGATCATCATCAAGCACATCTCTGGCTGCATTCAAATCTATTTCGGAGTCAGAAACCTCATTCCAAGGCAAACTAATCATCCAATCAATATAATTCCTTACAACAGTTGCCTCAGCAGACATCGGTGACATCATTTTTAATTTGCGAATTTCCTTATCAGTCTTGTCACGAGCGTCCTCAGGCATATCCTTTGCTTTAAGCTTATCTTCTAGTTCCTGAACTTCACTTCGAAAATCATCTTTTTCGCCAAGCTCCTTTTGAATCGCGCGCATTTGCTCATTGAGATAGTATTCCTTCTGAGTTTTTTCCATTTGTTTTTTAACTCTGCTGCGAATTCTTTTTTCCACTTGAAGAATTTCGATTTCAGACTTCATATGGCCTAAAATCTTTTCAAGACGCTCTTTAGGATCAATTGTTTCTAAGATATCTTGCTTATCTTCTAACTTTAAATTTAACTGAACCACAATCGCATCAGCTAACCTAGAGGGATCTTCAATTGCATTAACCTGCATAATCATTTCTGGGTTAACTTTTTTCCCCAGTTTTACATAGGATTCAAAAGTTGAATTTACTGAGCGCATCACCGCCTTAAGCTCTGTATCAACATTAGAGTCAGGTACAATCTCTTCAACGTTAACAAGCATGAAATCTTCTTCTTGTTCAAATTTCTTGATACGTGCTCTTGATTTACCTTCAACTAAAACTTTAATTGGTCCATCTGCTAAACGAATAAGCTGAACAACCTCACCAAGCGTTCCAATTTCATAAATATCTTTTTCACCTGGGTTACTTGTACGAGCATCTTTTTGTGCCGCAAGCATTATATACTTATTTTCTTTTTGAGACTCTTCGATTGCTCTTACACTTTTTTCACGCCCAACAAAAAGAGGAACTACTTGTTGTGGAAAAACCACTAATTCTCTTAAGGCTAATAATGGAATTGGATTGTTAACTTTTGATGACATAAATCTCTCTTGTTTTTAACCTTTAAATTTAACTGGAGAATAGACTCCTTGTCAGATAATAGGATGCTTACATCCAGTTAAACAAATCACAATATATCTATCTTTGTAGCAATTTTGTATCTGAGTACTTTTAGATAAGACTACTTTATTAGAGTTTCAAGGGGGTTAAATTTATAACGATGTTTGTTGACCGTGGTTGTTTTTTACAACAGCTTTAAACCGAATTCAGGTTTACAGGAACTCTTAATAACCCTGAACCTGTTGTCGCTGCTAAAACATGGCCAAGCAGCATAAGTGATGTTTACTAATCTATAATGATTTCAAGAACTGTATTAAATTTATTCTATCAGTCTTTTCTAGATTTTTAAATTTTTCTTGAGATGACTTAGCTTCACCACCATGCCAAAGGATTGCCTCCTCAATAGTCCTTGCTCGACCATCATGCAAATAGTGTTGTTTAACTTTACCAATAGTACCAACAAAACCAAGCCCCCAAAGAGGAGTTGTTCTCCATTCAGACCCTGACGCAGAAAATTCAGATCTTTTATCTGCTAGTCCTTGCCCCATGTCATGCAACAGTAAATCTGTAAAAGGATGAATTATTTGCCCATCAAGCTCAGCATATTTGTCATTTTTTGTTGTAAAGCTTATCACGTGGCAATCACTGCATCCAACTTGTTGAAAAATTGCTTTACCAGCTAATACGTCAGAATCCTCCTGATTTCTTGCCACTGGAACATTTGCCACCATCTGATAGACAGTTAGTATATCCAATTGCTGCTCTGACATCTCAGCCTCTTGATCA
>JAGRAS010000180.1 GCA_020434465.1 Bdellovibrionales bacterium
TAAGTGCAGCATTTATAATGAGGTATCTAAAAGCAACTAAGGGTGGCATGGAACCTGATAAAGCTAGGCTTTTAAATAAATGGATGTATCTACGCTGTAAGGATGCTTTTAACTATAATGGAAGAGCCTGTCGCGCTGCTGTTGGCCGCTTCGATGCTCGTGGTTTGGGCGTCAACTACGACTATGATGACGGTGCGGGTGTCAGTCTAGCGCTCGCTGTCCTCCGGAATTTTTACAAGAAATAATTATAAGAAATTAAAATGCCAGATCGACCAGAGATAACCGACGCCATGAAAGCAGCAAGCTGCTAGTAGAAAGGTTTTTTCTGAACATAGAGATAAAATGTTGTCTGATAGCACATTAGAGAAAGCAAATAACTTGTTTTTAGCCTCGCTTGGTTATGTGTAAGCAGGCTCAATACAGGTCATATCATTTTCTATCTTAAAACATATGATTAATATTTTCTTTTTGCACTTATATCGATAGTGATATTAGAGTAGGCTTGATATTAGTTAAGATTTATCAACAAGCTTTTTAAAAGAATATTTAAAAAAATGAAAAAATTATTTGTAATTTTTATACTTCTATTTGCATTTTCAAATTTATCTTTTGCTGAAACAAAGGACGAGTTGTGTGTAATTGCTGATTCAGCAATTGTTGCTGCTAGTAAAATACGCGGTCTTAAACAAAAGCGAGATGTGCCTTGTTATGTACGTGATAAAGAAAAAGTTAAAGCTTATTTGTTAGATGCAATTGAGAAAAAAATGCCTGCTGAAAAACTTATTAATGAAGGCATTCTTTATAAGGCTTTAGGTTTTTTGCCAAAAGATTTTGATTATAAAAATGGGATCATAGAACTTTATCTAAGCCAGCTTGGCGGTTATTACGATCCAGAAGAAGACTATTTTGTAATGGCAGGATGGATGCCAAAAGTTTTACAAACAACAATTGCCGTTCACGAGCTAACTCATGCTCTTCAGGATCAAGAATATGATCTTTCTCGTTTGATAGATCCATTAACTGGAACAAGTGATCACTTAATGGCTAGATCAGCATTGGTTGAAGGTGATGCGACTGCTGTTATGTTTGATTATTCAAGAAAACTAATGGGGCAAGAGGGGCTGGCAGTCGAAGACAATGTAGATTCGATTATAATGCAGAATGTTGCTGGTAGTGCTTTTATGACAGGTATGCAAGGCACTCCATCTAGCCTTCAATATATGCTCTTGTTTCCTTATACAAGTGGATTACGCTTTGCTCATTATTTACTAAAAAAAGGCTCTTATCAGGAAATTGATAAAGCTTTTAAAAAACTACCATCCTCAACTGAAGAAGTTTTACATCCTGAAAAATACTTTTCTTCTAAATCTGATTATCAGCAAATTTCAGATGAAGATATAATAAAGCACTTGCCTGGATCTGAAATTGTTTACCGTGATACTTTTGGTGAGTTTTCGGTTTCAGCGCTGCTCTCAACTTATTTTAAAGATCATTTAAAAGCTGCTAAAGCTGCTGAAGGTTGGGGAGGGGATGCCGCCGCAATTTTAAAATTGGAATCAGATAAAAAAGTTATTGTTTGGAAAACACTTTGGGATACTGAAAGCGATGCTAAAGAATTCTACGATGCCTATACTAAAGCTTTAACAAAGCACTTGGAAAATTGGACTTTAAACACTGCTTCAGGAAAGCAAGAATTTGCAAATGAAGATCAAAAAGTAAGTTTAAGTATTACTGATAATGAAGTTTTTCTTTTGGTGGAGTAATGACACTTAGAAAAAAAGTACTACTTTTATTTTTATGCGGTTTGGCTGCTGCTTATTTAGCTTTTTTAGATGAGCCGCTTAATAATTCTTCAGCTATAGTAAAGAAAAAAACTTCTCAACACATTAATAAGCAAGATGCGCTAATTCAAAAAAAATTAAGTACAATTACCATAGCATCAGTGCCACATTTATCTGATTATGATTGGGAAATAGTTGCAATTGAGCACTATGGTAACAAAGCATACGTTTTAGCTGATGCTTTTAAGCAAAATAAATTAGAAGGCAGCTATAAATTTGTAATTGAGATTAATCAAGATGTGACAAAGACCATTGGCACTTATGCGCTTAGCGCAAATAAATGGAAGTTATTTTACGGCGAGGATCCTCTGCTTGGAAAAGTTGAACTTTTACATTAAATTTATTCTAGTGCCCAGCGAAGAGATTGAGAAATTTCTTTGTGTTCAAAAGGAAAATCGTTTTCAAGCAGTACTTTAGGTTTGCAATTAATGCTTGATAAAATAGTTTCATTGGCCATTTCACCAAAAACTAGTTTTAATAAAAAAGCAGGTAAAGGAAAAATTGTAGGACGGCCAAGTGTTTCACCAAGTGCTTTTGTAAATTGGCGATTAGTAACAGCAAGTGGAGCAACTGCATTAACCGCGCCACTTATTTTTTCATTTTCCAAGCAAAAAATAATTGAAGAGATTAGATCTTTTAGGGAAATCCAGCTCATATATTGTTGCCCATTTCCAACTTGCCCACCTAATCCTAACTGAAATGGTAAAAGCATTTTTTTTAGAGCGCCCCCTTTTTTGCTAAGGACTATACCAATTCTTAAATTTACTACACGAGTGCTAGAGCTTTCATTTAAATTTGTTGCTGCTTCCCATTTACGGCAAACATCAGCTAAGAAACCTTCACCGCTTGCTGAGTTTTCATCAAGGATTCCATGAGTCACTGCTCCATAAATTCCAATTGCTGAAGCGCTTATCCAAACTTTTGGCGGCTTTGTAGAATTTTTAATTGCATTTGCAATTGACTCAGTTCCTTTTACACGACTTTCTAAGATTTTCTTTTTTTTCTCTTTTGACCAAGGTCCATCAGCAATGTTTTCTCCAGCTAAGTGAACTATAGCATCTGCCGTTTCAATTGCTTGTTTATCTATTTCACTTTCAGCAGGATTCCAAAAAAATTCATCTGCAGATACAGGTGTTCTTCTGACTAAGTTTAAGATCTGGTAATTTAATTTTCTTAGTTCTTTTACCAAAGCTTTACCAACTAGCCCTGAACCTCCAGAAATAAGAACTTTTTTTGACATTATCTTTAATCACTATCAAGCGAGAGCGTGGAGCCCATAATAGAAAAACCTGCTTCCTCTGTTCCGCTATCATAATACATCATATATGAACCATCGCTTAAGCGCAGCCCATCAGGCCCATTTCCATTGATACCAGTAAAAAACTCTTTGCTAAACTTTAAGCCATCAGCAGAAGTAGAATAATAAAGGCCAATTTCACCGCCAGTAGCTTTGAAATAAAATAAAGTTACTCCTCTTTTGCCTCTAGCAAGAGCAAAAGGCTGTTCAGCTGGATCAGTTAAGTGACTTGCACCTTGACCAATTCTAATCCCATCATCAACCCGCCAAATTGCTAAATCAACCGAAGTTGCACTTTTAATATATCGCTCAGTTAGGGGATCACCAGGTTTAGGAAGATTACTAAAGTAGCCACGGTAAGTTCCATTCTTTAGTGGAATAATACTTAAATGTGAAAGCGGGCTTAAACCGGCTTCCTCTTCAGAAATTCTAACACCATCTTCTCTAGTAAAAGTTAATTCATCTGTGCTGATAAAAGAAACAATACCTTCTCTAATGCCATCGCCTGTATAAATTCTTAAACGCCCATCATTTAGTTTAAAAACTTTTTGGTGTGATACATTTCCTTCTGTGATTAAAATATCATTTGTTGGTGTATAATTAACACCATCTGTTGAAGTAGCGGTTCTTAAACCTTGACCTCCCGCAATAAAATACTTACGAATTACTCCCTCGTCATTGATAAATGAAGAAGAATCGGCAATTACAGTACCAGTGGCAACACCCACATTCGCAGAATTAAGGATTTCACCAAAAGAATCTAGTGTAAAATTATCCTTTTTTGAGCAGCTTGTAGCTATTAGATCTGTATCGTCATTTGTTTTTATAAATTGTCTTTTAACTTTTTTAATCCAGGCGTTTCTGCTCTTTAGGCCTTTTGCGCTTTTTTTAAGTTTTAGATTAATTATATCAGAATTTTTAATGCTGAGCCCACAGGCGCTAGAAACTATTAGTGGAATGCGACTTCCTTTTTCATCTTTACTTACTTTACTTAAGCCTTTGATTGAAAAGCTTTCACTGTTAGAGCTTGCAGTTCTATCTGCAACTATAGTTCCAGATTCTAGAGATGCCTCTAACCTAATTTTGCTTTTTGCAGCATAAAGCGAGTAAACACAACCATCAACATCCCCTACTGCATTAACTGTTATATTTAGCTCTTTTCCATTGCGAGAAAGCGAAGCCTCAAGTTGAATTGCTGAAGGAGC
>JAGRAS010000181.1 GCA_020434465.1 Bdellovibrionales bacterium
AATTCTGCTTTTGCTTCAATATCTGGAAGTCATATCTCAGGCTTTAATAGTCATGGAATTGTTGGAATAAAGAATAAGGAAGTAAGTAATTTTGATATTGAAAAAGTAATTGAAGCTGCCAAAGCCGTAGCGATACCTTTAGATAGAGAAGTTCTGCATGTTTTATCTCAAGAATATATTATTGATGAGCAAGATGGAATCAAAGAGCCGCTTGGGATATCCGGTGTTAGATTAGAAGCTAGAGTTCATATTGTAACTGGGTCGGTAGCAAGTGCTCAGAATGTTGTTAAATGTGCAAATCGTTGTGGTTTAACGGTTCGAGATATCGTGCTAAGCCCCTTAGCTGCTGCAAAAGCTTGTGTTACTGAAGAAGAAAAAGAGCTTGGAGTAGCATTAGTTGATATTGGTGGTGGGACAACTGATGTTACAGTTTTTCACCAAGGTGCTGTAAAATATACTGCTGTAGTATCGATTGGCGGCAGTTACATAACCAATGATATTGCTGCGGGTCTAAGAACTCCGATTTCAGCTGCAGAAGAAATTAAGAAGGCTCATGGATACGCCTCAGCTTCACAGGTAAAGGCAGAAGAAACTATTGAGGTTCCATCTACTGGGGGCAGAGAAGCCAGAGTTTTATCAAAGCTGGCTTTAAGAAATTATAGAACCAAGAGTCGTAGAAATTCTTAAATTGGTTCAAAAGGAATTAATAAGATCCGGCACAGATGAGTTATTAATTGGTGGAATTGTTTTAACAGGTGGTACCAGCAATCTAGCTGGTATTACAAAGCTTGCTGAAGAAGTCTTTTGTGTGCCTGTTAGAGTTGGAAGTCCGTTTAATGTAGCTGGCATTAAAGATATAGTTGCACATCCAGAATACTCTTCAGCAGTTGGTTTAACTTTATATGGCGCTGAAAATGAAGCTGCAACGGCTTTTAGGCGTGGAAGGTTTGGCGTTACTCGGGCATTTAAAAAAGTTGGCGGTTGGTTAGCTGAAAACTTCTAGACTAAATATGTAAATTCAAAAAAAAATTAGTTCAGCTTTTTGGGGAAAGTGTCGCTGGCTTGCATTTGATCTACTCTTAGATCTGCACCATTTTCACTTTGCCAAAGTATGAAATTTCTAAATAGTCCCTGAACTTCAGTACGAACATAAATTGCATAAGCAGAAGTTCTTTGTGTTGTATTAGGCTGAGTATTTTTGTCTATGTAAGCCCTTATTCCCAAATGCTGAACTGTAACTGTGAGTTTTGTTCCATTTGGAAGATCGATCCAGCAAGTTGATTTTTTCGTATTTGACTCTTTGTCGATCGAGATTTGCGATTTTTTATCAAATAAAGACAATTTATCTCTTGGAAAAGGCAAGATCTCATCTTGTAAAACAAACTTATATCTAGAAATTGGACTAACAGAAAGTTCAAAGCCAACAGCTTGTGGAGTCAAAGATGCATTTCTGCCACTAGAAACCGGTGCCGGCTCATGCTTATGTAATTCACTTATTCCAATCAATGATGCTAAAGGATTAGAAACCTTAGCTTGTGGCCTATGTGAGGGTTCTTGCGGACGATTTGCTGGAGGTCTTACAACTGGGAGATTCTTTGGGGGTGAAACTTTTGGTTTTGAGGTTTGTAATTTTTCAACTGCTTTTGTAGCTGTAGGATTTTTTCCTTTGCACTTAGCTATGATTTCATCGATTATTACCTGTCTTCTTTCACTGTCCCTAATTTCAGCAATAAAGTCAGTTTTTGAATCTTCTTCAATGATTTTTGCAATAATTTTTTCTTTTATTTCTTTACTAAATTTTCGTGAGTGAAGTTTTTCTAAGATACTTAAAGTTGCCCATGAGTTTTTTGCTCTTATGAACCATTCAAAAGTCTTTAACAAAAGCTTTTCATTATCAGCTAGAAAGCTAGGAGCTTTTACTAACTTTGAGAATAATGAAGTGGCTTCTTGTAAAAAATTTCTTTGTTGAGCAGAATCTAAGTTTTTATATGTGTCTTTTTTTAAAAGTTCCAAGCCAAGAATTGGATTTGGGCTAATTAGTAACCAGCTAATAGCAGTAGTGTTATCCTGATATTTTTCAATTTCTATTAACTCTGGTGATTTTGGGGCACCAGACCGCATATTAAACTTTGCTGGATCAAAGTCTTTTAATTTTTCTAATAGATCATTATAGGCTTTTGAAGCTCTATCACGCAAATTAATTAAGATTCTATCGTTATAAAATGCCATTTTTAGATAATCTTTTAATCCGTAGTTACCAGTAAACTTATGCGAACTAGGTGAGGAACGCCATCTTTATTCTTAGTCAGCTCAGAAGGAATTTTTCTAGCTCCATGAACAAAGTCAGGCTTCATAATTACTAAATCTCCTAATTGAATTCCACCAAATGGCTTTATTTTTGGTGATGCTCCAACTATTGACTCAGCTCCATAACATAAAGTGGTAAAGTGTTGTTTGCTTTGTTCTGTAGAAGTATATCCCTGCCTAGATTCATCCGGAATAGAAACATAAGTTACTACTGCAGAAATTTTACCATCAGTATGTGGTTTTGAGTTTTTAACCCAATTCGATGCTAAGATTGAATATACATTTCTATCTGGACATAAACTTTGAACAATAGCAGTTATCTTTTGAATATCTCTTGCAATATCGATAGCAGCTTGTTGCCTTGCCTCATTAGAACTAAATCCCGTCTCATCAAGTAATTCTAACACCACTTCAGAAGCCCGTTTATCTGTTTCAGGATCCGGAATTAAACTAGGTGAGTTAACTCCAAGAATTCTATCTCCAAAAGTTTTTTTACCAATAAAGAAATTTCCAAGTTGTGTTAATGTTGAGGCAGCTATTCTTTTATTTGCTTCAATACAAATTGCTGAAACTTTTTGATCTTGATATCTTTGTTCAAGTGAACTTAATTTATCTAAAATAACCATACCTGGGGGAAGGTCGCTTTTTACTCCTACTGCTCTTCTGTCTGTTAATGCTGTTGATATCATTTTTCTTATACTTCAATAAAACTCTTTTAGATTTAGTTATGTAATAAAATATTAGACTTGTGCTTATAAGTTTATAAAATTTCCTTTAAAATAAAGTAAGGCAAAACAGGTGCTTATCATCAGTTGTTTGCTTTATGCAATAGTATCCGGCTTATAGGTTGGCAAAATACCCATAGAAAAAGCTAAGGCTTTATTCTTTCCTGTGGTTTTCTTAAGATTTTTTGCCATTGTTGATTACTGATTTAACTCTTCGATTTTAAAATAAAACTCAATAGTGAAACATAATTCGAACTTGGTCGATTATGCTTTACTTTAAGTTTAAATTAGTTTAAGTAAGTCCCTGGTCAATACAATAGTTGCTTTTGGAAAAATTAAGAGATTTCTGTTTAATTTAAAATCCGGGGGTGCTATTAGTGTGGGACGTCTTAGAGAGATTTTCAGGCGTTTTGCCAGGTTGAACTGACGATTAAGGACCTTTGAAGGCTTTTTTGTGAGCTAATTTTTTTGCATCACTATTTAGTCTGTTCTTTTCGCCTAAGTTCTTTTTTTAAAAATTAAATTACTTTCATTGAGGTGATGTAGATGGAGGACAACAGTAAAGTTTTTCACCCTAATCGAGCTAACATAAAAGTTTTTGGGGTTGGGGGAGCAGGTCTTAACGCGGTTAATAATATGATTCGCAGTGGGCTTGATGGTGTTGAGTTTTTTGCTGCTAACACAGACGCTCAAGCGCTTGCATCAAGTGAAGCCACTAACATCCTTCAATTAGGACAAGAAATCACCAAGGGTCTTGGTGCGGGAGCTGATCCTGATATTGGCTTTGCCGCAGCGCAAGAAAGCGTTGAAGATATTAGAAAGGCACTTGAGGGTGCTGACATGGTTTTTGTTACTGCCGGAATGGGCGGTGGTACTGGTACACTTGGTTCTTCAGTTGTTGCAGAAACAGCGCGCGAACTAGGTTGTTTAACAGTTGGCGTTGTTACAAAACCTTTCTTGTTCGAAGGTAAGCGTAGAATGCGCAACGCAGATCGTGGAATTTCTGAGCTTAGAAAGCATGTTGATACTTTGATCACAATTCCAAATCAGCGGCTCTTATCAATTGCAGGAAGAAATACTTCTCTCCTTGATACATTTAAAAGAGCAGATGATATTTTATACCAAGCTGTAAAAGGCATCAGTGATCTGATTCTTTTTGAAGGTCTTGTTAACGTAGACTTTGCTGACGTACGCGCTGTAATGTCAGAAATGGGTATGGCAATGATGGGAACTGGCCGAAGGCGCTGATGGTGACGCGCGACTCCTTCATGCCGCTCACTCCTCCGACGTCGTCGACATCAT
>JAGRAS010000182.1 GCA_020434465.1 Bdellovibrionales bacterium
AATTCCATCTAATTTTGATGCAATTACTCGCTTAGATCGTGATTTGCGATGAAAAGTGATTACATAGCGATGAGCTTCGTCTCTAATTCTCTGCAAAAGCTTTGTCACTTCAGAATTAGGATCTAAAGCAATTGAAGTCTCTTCACCTTCAAGAAATACTCTTTCAGGCTTTTTTTCTTTCTTTTTTGCTTTTTCTAACTTTTCACTTCGCATTTTCGCAAGTCCAATAAGCTCGAGCTTAACACCAGCGTCTTCTCTTGCTTTAATTGCTGCATTAAGTTGACCAAGACCTCCATCAATTATTAGTAAATCTGGAAAATCACCAGTCTCCAAGGATTTAGTAAGTCGACGATAAACAACTTCATATATAGCACTAAAATCATCTGGTTTGCCTTGGTTTGAAATCTTATATCTACGGTAATTTTTCTTATCAGGCACTCCATCAAAAAAAACGACATGCGCACCAACTATATTAGAACCTTGTAAATTAGAAATATCTACGCATTCAATTTTTCTCGGTATTTGCGATAACTGAAAAAGCTTAGCTAGATTTTCTGAGACTTCTCGATAACGTTCCTCAGCATTAAAAGTGGCAATAAAATGTTCATGCGCATTAACTTGAGCCAAACCTAAAAGTCTATATTTAATCCCTCTTTTAGGAATAACAAATTTTACGCTCGTACCTTTTAATTCTTTAAGTCTCTGCTCTTGGAATTCAAGATTATCAATCTGAATCCCAATAATTATTTCTTCAGGAATTTCTCTATCAGATCCATAAAACTGTTCGATCGAAGATTCAATTATATCCTGATTAGAAACTTCTACTAGCGGGAAAGAGTAATTTTTATTATCAACAACTCTTCCATTTCTTACCATTAGAACAGAAAGCGCAGCTAACTTTTCCTCGCGATAAATTGCAAAAACATCTCTATTTTCTCCTCTGCTTGAGATTAACTCAGCTCCGTGTTTGAATTTTTTGAGAAGTTCCAGTCGATCACGATACAAACTTGCATCCTCAAACCTCAAATCTTCGGCTGCCAGATTCATAAGCTTTTCAAGTTCATCTTCTACAATTTCTGTCTTACCTTCTAGAATCTGCATTGCATGCTTAACCCAAGTTCTATATTCCTCCGGGTCTACTTGCAAACAGCATGGGCCAGCACAACGCTTAATTTGATACTCAAGGCAGGGTCGTTGGCGATTATAAAAAATTGTATTGCTACAAGTCCTTAGAGGTAGGGTGCGGTTAATAATTTCAAGTAGATTTCTCAATTCATAGCTAAAGGTATAAGGTCCAAAATATCTCGCACCGTCTTGCACGATTTTCCTGACTAAAGTTAATCGCGGCCATGCTTCATTTTCATCTATTCTAATACTTAAATAGGCCTTGTCGTCTTTTAAACGTATATTATATCTTGGTTTGTATTTTGATATAAGATCTCTTTCTAACAGAAATGCTCTTTGCTCAGACTCAGACACGATCGTCTCAATCTTTTCTACACGACGCATTAGAAATTCAATTTGATACCGGCCGTCAGCACCCGTAAAATATGTTTTTACTCTTGCCCGCAAATCCTTAGCTTTGCCTACATATATGACTTCATCTTCAGCGTCACGCATCAAATACACGCCCGGTTTTTTAGGAAATTTTGCTACTCGTTCTTTTAAGGAATCATGTTGGGAGTCCATTTTAGACTGTTCTCAGTGTGCAATTATCAATTAAGCGGACACCCTCTATTTCAATTGCAATTAGAATGCGTGAGTCATCCTTGCATACTTTTACGGCTTCTAAGTTTTCATCAACCAAAGCTAAATACTCAAGCTTTGCCTCTTCAAGGTTAAGAAGTTTTTTATTTACTTCTTCTAGAATCTTTTCTGCTTCTAAAAACCCATCACGATAAAGTGCTTGTGCGTCTCGAAAAGCAGCATAGATTTTTTTTGCTTTTTCCCGAGCACTTTTTGAAAGTCTTACGTTTCGTGAACTTTTCGCCAAACCATCAACTTCTCTTATGGTTTTGCCACGAATAATATCTATGGGAAACTTTAAATCTTCTACCATCTGTTCGATAACTCTTAACTGCTGAAAATCTTTTTCACCGAAAACTGCTAAATCTGGCTGAATTAAATTAAACAAAATTGATACAACTGTAGTTACTCCTTTAAAATGTCCGGGACGAAACTCTCCTTCATATTTCTGTGTTAATCCGCTTGTATCTACCCAGGTTTGAAAAGTTTTTGGGTAAAACATCTCAGGAGTAGGTAAAAATAAAGCTGTGATTTGTTCTTGTTCAAGCATTTTTATATCCCTCGCTTCGTCTCTTGGATATTTCTTTAAGTCTTCAGAATTATTAAACTGTGCGGGATTAACAAAAATTGAAACAACTACAAAATCAGCAGCCTTTTTGGCAGTTTTAACCAACTCAAGATGACCTTCATGCAGGAATCCCATTGTAGGAACAAAGCCGATACTTTTTCTATCAGATTTATAATCTTTTACTAAAGAACGAATTTCATCGATATTTCTGCAAATTTGAATTGTCATTTTATTAAGTCAATAAAATTGTTTGTAAATGATTAATTGCATCTCTTAAAGAAGCGGCTCTTTCAAATTCTCTTTTCGCAGCAGCTTCAAACATATCTTTCCGTAACTTCTTAACCAAATCACGCTGTTGTTTTGGATCTTTTGGAATTATAATTTTTTCTATTCCAATATCAAATTCATTTTTTATATCATCCTCCTCTACTAGCGAATGCTGAATTGTGCTCTGAGCAGTTTTAGGTTGTATATTATGTTTACTATTAAACTCAGTTTGAATTTTACGTCTTCTTTCAGTTTCCGCAATGGCTTCTTTGATAGATTTAGTTTCGATATCAGCATAAAGAATGACATGACCATTAATGTTTCTGGCTGCTCTACCCATAATTTGGATAAGAGATCGCGTAGATCTTAGAAATCCTTCTTTATCCGCATCTAAAATTGCTACTAAACTTACTTCTACTAAATCAAGGCCTTCTCGAAGCAAATTGATCCCAATTAACACATCAAAGTCACCCTTTCTTAAGCCGCGTAATATCTCAACTCTTTCAATAGTTTTAATATCAGAATGTAAATATCTGCACTTAATGCCAATTTCCCTTAAATAATCAGCCAGATCTTCAGCCATTCTTTTTGTAAGCGTAACAGCCAATACTCTCTCACCGGCTGATATAGTTTTTTTTATCTCACCAATTAAATCATCTACTTGATTTAATGCTGGGCGTATTGAGATTTCGGGGTCAACTAAACCAGTAGGACGATTTACTTGCTCAACAACCATACCTTCGCTCATTTCTAATTCTCTATCACCGGGAGTTGCAGAAACGAAAATAACTTGATTTACACGCTCCCAAAATTCCTGAATGTTTAACGGGCGATTATCTAAAGCAGAGGGTAATCTAAAGCCATATTCTACTAGGTTTTGTTTCCTTGCACGATCTCCATTGTACATTCCCCCAATTTGCGGAACTGTTACGTGACTCTCATCAATAACTAGTAAAAAATCATCAGGAAAATAGTCTATCAGCGTTGTTGGTGGTTCACCAACAGATCTGCCTGTAAGGTGTCTGCTATAATTTTCAATTCCAGGGCAAAAGCCTACTTCTTTCATTAACTCCAAGTCGTACAAAGTTCTCTGTTGAAGCCGGTGAGCCTCTAAAGTTTTACCTTCTCTTTGTAAAAATGACAGTCTTTCTCTTAGCTCTTTTAAGATTGAAGTTCTTGCTTTATCAACAGTCTCTTGCGATGTCACAAAGTGACTCACAGGATAAATAGCACATCGAGTCAATTTTCTAATAGTAGCACCTGTAATCGAATCCACCTCTCTTATTTCTTCAACTTCATCAGCAAAAAAGGTCAGACGAATAGCAACCGAATCTTCATCTGAAGGAAAAATATCAATAACTTCCCCTCTTACTCTAAAACTACCACGAACAAACTCTAAGTCTGATCGCTGGTATTGCATATGAACTAATTTTTTTATCAAAAGCTCGCGATCTATCTGCTCGCCTTTTTCAACAAAAAGCATCATATTAAAATAATCTTCCGGGCTACCAAGACCATAGATACATGAAACGCTTGCGACAATAATTGTATCTGAAGATTCCAAAAGAGCACGAGTCGCGCTATGGCGCATTTTGTCTATTTCCTCATTTATAGCTGCATCTTTTTCGATAAAAGTATCTGACGAGGGAATATAAGCTTCTGGCTGATAATAATCATAATATGATACAAAATAACGAACCCGATTATTTGGGAAAAACTCTTTGAATTCTCCATAAAGTTGA
>JAGRAS010000183.1 GCA_020434465.1 Bdellovibrionales bacterium
TTTTGTATTAAGAGCAAGTTATGAAGAAGTTAAAATTCTACTAGCGCGCACCCCAATCGATAAACTTTTAGCATCTGATAAAACTGACCAAGAAACAAAAAATAAACTTACTTTTGTTACTAATGTGCGCAAATTCGCTCAAGAAATGGGGCTTGATCCAAAGGAGTCATTTACTCTTTATACTGAAGTCAAAAAAGATCCTTTAGCATGGGTTTTTATGGCTGCTAAACCTGATTCCTTTAGCTTAAAAACCTGGTGGTTCCCATTTGTTGGCTCGGTTCCATATAAAGGATTTTTCGAAGAAAAAGATGCTCTAGCTGCAGCTAAAAGCTCATCAGCCGAAGGTTGGGAAACTTGGGTAAGAGGAACAGATGCCTTTAGCACTCTTGGTTGGTTTAATGATCCTTTACTTTCTACAACTCTTAAAAGAGACCAATTTACAATTGCCAATACTGTGATTCATGAGATTTTTCATTCTACTTTCTGGGTAAAAGATCAAGTTGAGTTTAATGAAAGTGCCGCAAATTTTATTGGCGTCTTTGGCATGTTAGACTTTTACAAGGCAAGAAAAGACACTTGTCTTTTAACAAAGCAAAAATGCCAAGATGAAGATGCAGCATATAAGTCAGCTAAGTTAATTGTTACTAGAGAAGAAGAACTAGCTAGCTTTGTAAATAGACTCTACTCAGAGCTTGAAAGCTTATATTCTGGTAAGCTTTCTAAACCTGAAATAATGAAAGAGCGAATTAATATTTTTAACAAGCTTAGTTCAAATTTTAAGGCTAAATATCCAGGGTTTGATGCTTTTAAAACAATTAATAATGCTGAGCTGATGCAATATAAAATCTATCTTAGCAATTTTGGCTTATTTAAAGGTTGTTTAAATATCTGCAAAAATAACTGGGAATGTTTTATAGATAAACTAAAAAACAGCCAAACTATTACTGAAAAAATGACTGAAAACCAAAAAAAACTCTCCCCTTTTGATGGCCTAGCTTTAAGTTGCAATATACCTCTTAGAAAACATCCTCTAAATTAATAAGTTCAGGCAAGAACCAATAAAGCTTTCAATAAGATTTGCAGTAGAATAAATTCAGTGATATTTAATCTGCATGAATTTTGCTGATCGACTAAGTGATAGAATTTCAATGTTTGAGACCTGCCTCTGTGCTGGCCTAGATCCTCGGCCAGATCTTATGCCTAGTTTCTTTTTAGCAGAAGCAGATCAAAAAACTAACTCTTCTGAAGATTTTATCTATAAACTACTTACTGATTTCTATATTTCATCACTAGAAATAATAGAGAAACAAATTGCTTGTGTTAAACCTAATTCTGCTTTCTTTGAACAGTTTGGAATTGGGGGCTTAAAAGCCTTACAAAGCATCTTATCTTGGTGCCAAAAAAATAACTTGCCAAGCATTTTAGATGCTAAACGCGGAGATATAGGCTCAACTGCCGAGGCTTATAGCAGAGCTGTGCTTGGTAAAACAAACTTTCTAAACAAATCTTTTTCGGGATTTAATGCCGATGCAATGACAATTAACCCTTTTTTAGGATTTGATACTATTGAACCATTCTTGCAAGATTGCATTGAGTATGAAAAAGGAGTTTTTATTTTAGTAAAAACATCAAACCCTGGTTCACATGCTCTACAAGAATCTAGCTCAGAAAAAATTGCGCGTTGGATTGGTAAAAACTCAGAAAAGTTACAAGGTAATTCCGGGCTTTCTGGGCTTGGCGCAGTTGTTGGCGCAACTTACCCTGATGAGGCTAAAGAACTTAGAAAGTTAATGCCAAACTCGTATTTTTTAATCCCAGGCTTTGGAGCCCAAGGCGGAAAAGCTGAAGACACACTAGCTGGATTTACCGATAGAGCAAAAGGAGCAATCGTCAATGCATCGCGTGGCATCTTTTCTAATCCAGAATTTATAGAGTTAAACAGAGAAGACTTTCTTAATAATATTTCTAAAACTGTGGACGAGATAAATTCAAGCTTTAGATCTCTTTTTTAGATTAATCTATTATGCTGCATTTGATAAACTTACTCCTCCCCCTCCTCTAAGAGCAGCAGCTTCTTCAGCTTTTTCCATTCGATAACGAGTTTTCTCGTCAAGGTTTCCTAATTTGGTGTACAGCTCACGAACTAAGTCTGGTAAATCGTTCATATCCCCGGTTGGCACTTCTCGATTGACCGTTGCAATATTAGCAAAAAGTTTTTCAAGTTGTGGAACAGACCACTTATCTCTTGCAACCTGTAATTCTTTTGCGAGATACCTTGGTGCCTTAACTCTTTTGCTTGCTTCTTCAAAAAATTGCGGGTGATCAAGAAAGCCAAGAACCCTGTTATCAGCACCGCCATCCCAAGTAACAAGAAATTTCAAATCACAGCCTTCAAAGTCAACAACAACATAATCATCAACTCCTGCAACATATTGTTGTAAAAAAGTTGGGATTCTAGTCCTAGTTGATCTTTTAAATGCAGCACTTTTTTTCAAATACTTAACAAAATCTTCATACTCTTCCATACTCCATTGTGGTCCCCATTCTGTGCCAAAAAACATTTTTGCTAATACCTTTTCAGGGTCGCCTAGACCTTTCCATCTCTCTCCCGTTCCTCGATGACATCCTTCACAATAATATGCAAAAGAGACTCGACGGTATATTGGAAGTATTACCATACTACCTAAAATTGGAATTCTGCGAATAAACTCATAACCTGGGGGAAACATAAATGCCCAGCGTGTCATATCATCTGTCTCAATCTCATTTAACCAAGCACCACGCATAATGAAGCCAACTCTAAAAGCACGATTAAATTTTGTACCTCGAAAATCTGCTCTTCCTGCAAATGACAGCCAGCCGGTAACTCTTATTCCCGTCATATCCATTGATCTAGCTCTAACACGGAAATCTGGTTTGCCAGGAGGCCAGAGAATTTTATTTAAAAAAGGAATTCGCTCAACCCAGCCTGTTACTCCGCTATACATTTTAAAACTAACATTATGCAGCTGAGACCACTTCCAATTTGTGCCACTTAAACCACAGTTAATAAAGCGAGAGTTCTTCATTTCTGTTTTGATAAATGCCTCATTACCTAAGTTTTCTACCTCTCGGAAGTCAATATTATTGACTTCCATTAAGCCCATTCCATTATCACCATTACTTAAAACTTCAAAGATTTTGGCAGTAGGATTCATTTCAGCCCTTGCCCATGGTGCCAAAGCCACACCTAAAGTTCTATCTGTTAACTGCAAAATATATAGAGGAAGATGATGTGAAATTAATCTTGCAGTAGTTCCCAGTAAAACACCTGGAGCTAAAAACATACAAGCAATTGGTTTCTTTCTAAATGCTTCAAGAACATTAGTTATAACGCCAGAGTTACCAACTACCCCCTTAACACGATCGTCTTTAATTCCAAATAATTTTTTATATGCAGTTTTTGGGCTTAAAAGTTTTACTAAATCTATAAATTCTCTAACAAAAATAGACCTGCGCTTTTTATAAAAATCATCCTGCCGTAATGCATTATATGCAAGATCTGCGTGCCTTAGCCATTTTTTTAGTCCTGATGCAGGTTGCCCAATATTAATTGCAAAGTGTGGTTCTCTACGCGGGAAATTAACTCTTTTTTTAATAGACTTACATACTACTCTTGGCCCGCGCTTAGGAACAAAAACTAAATAAGTCATATATGCGCCAACTTGCTTTGGATGATCTTTTGTTCCAAATACCATTCTTAAGTGAGCTAAACCCGTTTCTGCTTCAAGCGAACTTATTGGCTTAATCTTATTTGCAGCATGTTGACGTTCAGTCCTATCGTAAATTCCAGCAGCCTTTGGCACATCAAACTCGTAAATCAAGCCTTGTTTTCTTACAATTCTCCTTAAAGAATCCATCCCTAGCATGGTGTCACAAAGCATCAATAAGTTTTCAACAGCTTCAACATCTTTACTAGAATTTAAAATTTTATCTTCCCACCTTAACCTTAAAAAATCTTGCCTAATTAGCTCAATCTGCCTTTTAGAAAAACTAAAATCTCTGGTACTGTCTTCAACGCAATGAATGGTGCTTAGTAGATGATCACAAGCAGCCCTAACTTCCTTTGCCAGGCTTGGATCTCTTGGGTATTTTTGAATAGTTTCAAAAGAAGGGTTTTCTCTTGGAACATAAAGTTGAAATACCCCTTTTTCATATGTGTAATGTAAGTTTTTACCATCAATCCATTCTGCAAGGCTAGAATTTGAATCAAAAG
>JAGRAS010000184.1 GCA_020434465.1 Bdellovibrionales bacterium
GAAATTAGTGGTTGTTCTTCAACATTTCCTGACTCTTTTTCAATTATCGATGCCAAAGTAAGAATTTCATGTTTTGTATAACCAAGTCTATAAGCACGATTGCTAAACTCCGATGGCCAGTGTTTTTCACCTGTCGATAGCATCTTCCAAATAATTTTTCTGGCAGTAATTGGGCGCGAAAATGAATAGGTCTCAGGAAACAAGTAGCCCTCAAAAGAATCAGCCTGTACTCCAGCAGCTGCAAGCAAAACAGGATCTACTAATGCTTCATTAAACTCAATTTCTGTAATTAAACCAGCTTTTTCAACCAATCCGCCAATTACACTTACTGTTTGACCTTCTTTTAGAGTAAACCTTCTTTGAAAAACTTCACCTGATGAAAGCTTGTCTAAAATTTCTAACGGCGTCATTGAGGGTGAAAGCTCATACTCTCCGGCAGAAATTTTCTTATCAGTTTTTTTAATTCTGGCAATAATTTCTAATGACCATGGAGCTCTTATCAACTGCTGCATTGCAAGCAAACTAGAAATATCTTTAAAAGACATCCCTGGAGCAATCTCAACTAAAACTGTTTTTGTATTAGCTTTTTGAATTGGCTCAATAAAATATTTACGCAGATAAAGGTAAGTGAATGTTGTAACCATTACTGGTATGGCAAAAACAAAAATTAATCTAATAATAAGTTTTGTTGCTTTATTCACTTAATAAACCTTCTATTTCATTATGAGTCATTATTTTTGGATTCATTTCTGAATCTAAAAATGTCTGTAAAATAATTGCTGCTGCAGCTTTATCAATATTTCCTTTTTGCTTTTTCATATTAGCCATCTTACCTGCTTCTGTTAATTTGTCTTGAGCAACGCAGCTACTTAAATGCTCATCAACATAAAGAATATCTACATCAGTCCGACGTTTAAGACGTCTTGTAAAATCAATAACATCTTTACACTGATCTGTGAGCTTACCACTTTCATTTAATGGTAAACCTACAATAATTTTTTCCACAGCATTACTAGATAAAATTTCAAGTATTTTACTTTCTGCTCTGTGCTGTGCTCTTAAAAATGTTCCAAATGGACTTGCGATCGGCGAACCTATTTCAGCGATTGCAATGCCTACATTTTTCTTTCCAACATCTATACCTAATAGCTTCCCCATTTAGTTTCTAGCTTACAACTCAAATAAATTAATTAAAAACCATTATGAAGCTGCAATTGAATTCAATAAGGCTTCAAAAAAAGTCTATTTTTGGGCTAATTTCATTTTATAAATCATAACATCGTTTTACCAAAACTAGAAAGATCATTTTACCCTATTGTCTGCCAAGATTTAGGTGTTTACTCTACCCTGGTCATGTCGCTTACACTTACAAACTTTATGAAGAATAACAAAGTGCTGTCTCTGGTATCAGCAACTTTTATTATTCAATTATCAGTTGTTTTAACAGGTCTATATCTACTTAGAGATGTAAAAAGCTTAAAGCCAATTCAAGCTGCTGTTGTTAACCAAAAATTATTAAATCAGACATTACCCTTAGCCGAAAAGAGTACTGAAAAAACGATCCTTGAAAGCCCTAAGGCTTCTAAACTAAAGCCAGTTGTTAATAAAACTGAAACAACAAATACTGATGCTAATAATCTAAAAGTTTCGAAAGCGCCTGAGCAAGTTAAAACAACTAAAGAATCCACGATTACAGATAATTTGCCCACTAAGAAAAGTAAAAGTCATTCAAATCTAGTTGAATATACAATCCAAAGTGGCGATACATTATCTAGCATATGGATTAAAAACGGCGGAAATTATGCTGGTGCAATTGAAGCAGCGAAAGCTTTTGAAAGTGCTGGTGTTAGCCTTAACTCATTGCGCCCAGGAGAAACTGTTAGAATTACCTTAAAAGAAAATGGTGGCATTCAAAAATTTGTAAAAAGACTCCCAGGTGCAAAGTCTCTAGTAATTACCTCTAATGACGATGGAACTTATTCATCTAATTTAAATGAACCACAAGTTATAGTTTCTAAGAAAAAAGTTTCAGGAATTATCTTAAATTCTTTTGCAGAATCAGCTTATCGAGTGTCAGTTCCACCTGAGTTAATTGATGATTTCGTTGACCTTTTTGGGGGTAGAGTTGAATTTAGTAGAAACGTTCAACCTGGTGATGTTTTTACTGTGGTATATTCAGAGAAAAAAACTGCTAAAGGTGTGAAGCTAAGCGCTGGGCCAATTTTAGCAGCCTCTTTAGAAAACAGTGGAAAAATGCTGGCCGCTGTTCAGCATGTTGACTCAAAAGGAGAAAGCAGATTTTATGATGAAAGTGGTGAACCACTTGGAAACTATTTTCTCAGATACCCATTAAGATTTACAAGAATCTCTAGTCAATTTTCTAATAGTAGATTTCATCCTGTTTTAAAAATAAGTCGTCCGCATAATGGTGTTGACTTTGCAGCGCCTATTGGAACGCCAGTTAGAGCCGTAGCTGATGGTATAATACAAAGCGCGGGTTGGAGTGGCGGTTCAGGTAAAATGGTTAAAATTAAACATTGCGATCGTTGGTCCACTGCTTACTTGCATTTAAATAGCATTTCAAAAACTTTACGCCCTGGCACTAAAGTGAAACGCGGTGAAGTAATTGGCACAGTAGGAAAAACTGGTTTAGCAACTGGCCCTCATTTACATTTTAGTATGTATGATAGAGGGCGTTATGTAGATCCAATGAATACCGAGCTTCCAAAAATGCCAACTGAAAATATGATTCCTACTGAGTTTCTTAGAGCAACTCTTAGAATGCTAGAACAAGAGAAAGAAACTATTCAGATTGCTGCTGCAAATACAAGCACATCTCTTGGATAAAAACGCTGCTTTTTTTATAGCCTTAATTAGAGCCTCTTAAAAACAATAATTTTGTGAGCAAATGAAGTATTGCATTTAGAAAAACTACAACTATGCTAAAGGCTAATATAGCCATCCTAAAAAATCCGTTAGTTTTAAAACTTAAAAGGAATTGTTGGGTTTACTATACTTGGAAGAACAAATATGACTTTTCAAACTAAAGCTGCAATTTTATGCATTGGCTCAGAACTACTTGAAGGAAGAATTTTAAATTCTAATTTTCAATGGCTTGCAAAAAATCTTTATAATCTTGGCTTTAAAATAAGCGCGGAGCTGACTTGCGATGATATAATTTCTGATATTGTTAGTTTTGCTACTACAATGTTAATCAACGCCGATTTATTAATTCTTACTGGAGGACTGGGCCCTACAAGTGACGACTTAACTCGAGAAGCAGTTTCAAAACTTGTTGGTAAACCACTAGAAGAAAATGCAGAAGCATTAGAAAACATAAAAGATTTCTTTTCCAAAAGAGGTAGAAACCTAAAGCAAGCAAACTTGCGCCAGGCTTTAGTTCCTCAAGATTCAGTGATTTTAAAAAATCTAGTTGGTACTGCCCCAGGTTTTTGCCTAAAGACAATTATTGATTCTAAAGAGAAATTTATTATTTCAATGCCTGGGCCACCTCTTGAGTTACAAGAAATGTTTAAAAACTTTGTAATTCCTATAATAGAATCAAAAGAATTTAATAGAAACAAATTCCATCAAAGATTTTTAAGAGTGTTTGGCATCCCTGAATCTACTTTAGGCGAAATTATTAACTCATTAACAATTCCAAATGAAGTAGAAGTTGCTTACAGATACTCATTTCCCATAGTACAAATCTTATTTAAATCTTTTAATGAATCTAAAGTTGAAACAGCTTTAGAACTAACCAAAAATGCGGTGGATATAAACTGCGTTATTTCAGAAACTGAAGATTTGTCTTTAGCTGAACTTGTACATTCTCTTTTATTAAAAAATAACAAAACAATTAGCTTTGCTGAATCTTGTACTGGAGGCCTAATTAGCAAAATGTTAACTGACCTCCCCGGCAGCTCAGCTTATCTTTTAGGTAGTGCTGTTACATATTCTAATCAATCAAAAACAAGAGTACTAAATGTCGATCCTAGTATAATAAAAGAAAATGGCGCTGTATCTAGCCAAACCGCAAAAAGTATGGCAATCGGAGCCAGCTCTATTTTTGATAGCCAAATAGCCGTTTCTGTTACAGGGATCGCTGGCCCAGACGGTGGTAGTGCTGAAAAACCAGTTGGGAGCTTCTATATTGGACTAAACTATGAAAATAAAGTATCTGCTCATCAATACTTTTTTCCAAGTACACGTAAGAATATACGCTTGTATGCTGCGCACGTTGCACT
>JAGRAS010000185.1 GCA_020434465.1 Bdellovibrionales bacterium
GTTGCAATTAAATTTGCTGCACCTGAAGTTTGAAAAGCAGTTCCGATGGCAATTAAAACTGCAATCAAAACAAGGATTTTCCATTCTATATATTTATAGATCTCACCAATCTTTACTGTTCCACTTAAAATACACACAAGTGCTGCAATTAAAGCTGAAACATGAACCGGTTTTATATTAAACGCAGGTAAGAGAATTAAGAGTAAAAAACTAATAATTGCAAAATAACGACTAATTCCTCTTGGTCTACTTGAAACTTCGCTTAAAAGAAGAAAATCAGAATCTTCTGCTAATAAATTCAACTTAGATCTTGGACCTTGAAGCAACAAAGCATCTCCAAGCCGCAATTCTAAGTGGGTTAGATCATTTCTATGAGGCTTTCCACTCCTCCAAATTGCTAGTGCTTGCAAATCATACTTCTGCCTAAAATTTATTTCATATAAAGTTTTACCAATTAAGTTTGATCGTGGAGCAAGAGTAACTTCTGCTATCCCAACTTCACGAGACTCTAAATCCCCTCCTTCTTCTTGATCAAATATCTTTAACTTCCCCAAACTTTCAAAAAGTTCAATTTGCGAGAGATCACCTACTACAATCAGTTTATCATTACTACGCAAAACTTCTCTACCTGTTGGAGCTAGAAGTAGCATTTCTTCACGATCAATTCCTAGGATAGAAATTCCAATTTTTTCAAGTACAGAAGCATCTTTTACCGTCTTGCCATTAAGAGCTGAATCATTTGGGATAACAAGCTCTGAAATCTCCTGTTGTATAATCTGATCAATATTTAATCCTTCAGCTCGAATTTCAAGACCAGCTTCAGAACTCAACTCTTCGATTGTGTTTGGAGTACCAATAATATGTAAGACATCTCCTTGCTTAATTGGAAGATCAAGATAATTACTAGGAACACCTCCTTTTCTCTCAAGGCTTACAATTGCAATTCCATAGCGATCTAAATATTGCAAACTTCTAACAGGTTTTCCGGCCCACTTTTGATCTTGGATCAATATCTTAGCACCAGTAATTTTAGTTTTTAACTGCTCACTAATTCCTTTACTAAATTCACCTCGCTTAACACCTTTAAGGTTTAATATCTTCTGTAAATTTTCTTGCAAACCTCCAACAGTCAAAATATCTAAAGCTTGTAATTCCACACCACCTCTAGGCGCTTGAATTAACTTACCTTGTCTTCGAATATTGATTACTTGTACACCAAGTATTTCTGCAAAACGTAGCTCTCTTAAAGTTTTACGATGTAAATTTGAGTTAATAGGAATCATAACTGAAAATATCTGATCATTTAACTTATATAACTCGCTTAATTTATCTTTACTATTAGACCTTCCCTGACGACTTGAGCCATTGTCTGGCAATAAATATTTTCCAAGGGTACACATAAACAGTGTTCCAAGTAGCAACATTGCGCTGCCAAATGGTGCAAAATCAAAAAAACTAAAAGGAGCTATCTTTCTTGACTGCATCACTTCCGCAATCAGAATATTTGGAGTGGTGCCGATTAAAGTGCCTGTGCCACCTAAAATTGTGGCAAATGCCATTGGCAACAATAGTTTTGAAGGAGAAACTTCGGTTTTATTAGAAATCCCTACAACCGCCGGCATTAACAAGGCTACTACTGCAACATTATTTACAAAAAAAGATATCAATCCAGCAATCAACATTGTTGCTGCAATAAGTTTAGTTTCACTACTGCCAAAGAGCTTTACAATCCAAGTTGCCATTTGATCTGCAAGACCTGACTCTTTTAATCCTGCGGCGATAACAAACATCGAACCAAGCGTAATTACTGCCGGTGAAGAAAAACCAACAAATGCCTCTTCTGGGCCAAGTAAATCAAGACATAACAAGAGTGCAAGTCCTGCTAATGCTACTAAGTCTACTGCGACTCTGCCGCTAAGAAACAGCAGTACCATTACAAATAAAATTGATAGGAAAACTATTACTTGCTTATCCATTAAGCATCTTTTGGAAAGAAATATTTATCATCAAAAATCTGCTCTGCTTCTATCGAGCTTATTCTGTGATTATTTTTTAAACGTAAAACCAAGGCAAAAATATCCTGAATATGTTTTTCTTCTTTAAGAAGAGATGCGATCTCAGTCACATTCATCGGCTTTTCTGCCTCCTTAAGACATTTGATTACTTTTTTATGTAAATCTATTACTTCAGAAGCTGCTTTTTTCCCTGCTTCTACACCTGGTTGGTTATAGGCATTAATATCTACTAATAATGCATAAATCCCAACTGCTCTTTCAAATAGTGCAATTATACTTCCGAGTTCCTTTGCACCAAACTTGTCAAAAGAAATAGTTATATTTGGTCTGTTTTTTTGACTTAATGCCTCCCTTGTTCCACGATAAAAACCAAACAAGTAATCTCCAGCATAAACATTTGGTTCAATTTCAATCTCTTCCGTACCTATACTGCCCCCAGTAGTAAGTACATCGTTTCCAATATCAATAAATGTTACAAAAAAATCATTTTTACCATCTCTTAGCTGCTGCACATAGGCGTGCTGATCACTTGAGCCTTTATTTCCAAAAACTGTAATGCCCTGTTCAACAAGCTCACCTTTTAAATTCAAGCTCTTACCTATACTTTCCATCACTAACTGTTGCAAATATTTTGATAAGCACTCAAGTCGATCACGATAAGGAAGAATAACCATGTTCCTTTCGCCTCTTCCATTGCCAAGATAAAACCATGCGAGTGCAAGCTGAGCTGCAGGATTAAATTTTTGAGGCTGCCGAGTTAGTTTGTCCATTTCTCGAGCACCTTCTAGAAAAGCATCAATATCTTGACCTTCTAGAGCCATAGGTAACAATCCAACTGGTCCAAGCTGGCTTGTTCTTCCACCTAACCAGTCCCAAATTGCAAAACTTTTAACCCACCCGTTTTTACTCGCGTATTGATCTAAATTACTATTTTGTCCTGTGATAGCCACAGCATGCTTAGAGAAAACTAACCCATGAGAACTATAAAACTTTTCTGCAACTAGCATTCCATTTCTTGTTTCAACTGTACTGCCAGATTTTGAAATCACTATACAAAGTGTTGTAGCTAAGTTTTTAATCTTAGATAATGTTAGGCTCATTCCATCTGGGTCAGTATTATCAAAGAAATGTAAGTTAAAGTCACTTTTGTGTTTGCGGAGTGCAGCACTAGCGAGTTGTGGTCCAAGCGCAGATCCTCCAATGCCAATAATAAGAGCATCAGAATATTTTTCACCTGATGGAGAAAGTAAATCCCCTTCTCTGATAGCTTGGGCAAATTGTTTAATTGAAGTTAGGGATTGCTTTATTTCATCACTAATACTTTGCTCAGGAGCAAGTTCAGGAGCACGCAACCAATAATGCCCTACCATCCTGCCTTCATCCGGATTTGCAATCTTCCCCTTCTCTAGTTCTTGCATTTCAGACAAAACAGCATCAAGCTGGACACTCTTATCTGCTGAAAAATCTTTGGATAAACCGACCTGGCTCAAATCTAGCCGAAATCCCAAGCTTCTATCAGTAAAATAATGTTCCTTAAATCTTTCCCAACTTTGCATAAAATTCACCAAATTAGTTTAGACACAATTGAAAGCTTATCGTATATTTTAAAATGAGACAGCTTCAATAAAAGCTTGCATAACGTATATGTAACAAAAGTTAACTTGCAAATGACTAATATGATTAAAGAAAATTTACTAGTAATTAATCAATTTCTGAAAGAATTCAAAACTACCGGCGAAATTTGCCCCAGCTCACGTTGGGCTGCTGAAGCCCTCACCTATCCAATGCGTGAGGCGAACAAAGCACTTAGGATTTTGGAAGTGGGTCCCGGCACAGGTACAGTCACAAAAAAAATTCTTAAAGAAATGAAAAATAATGACACATTATTAATTTCTGAAATCAATCCTTCTTTTATGAAGGTTTTAAAAGACAGAATTAAAAACGATCAAAACTATTTAAAAAACAAAGATAGAATTAAATTTTCATTAGGGCCCGTTCAGGAAATAGATCACTCTGAACACTTTGATATCATTGTCTGTGCAATCCCATTTCTAAATCTTGATGTTAAGACCATTGAATCTATTTTTGTCACCTTAAAAAAACTTAGCACTCCAGAAACCATAATGACTTACTACGAATACAAAGCAATGAAATCAATTTCAAAAGTCATTCCTCCAAAGTCTCGCCAAGATAGGATTAAAAGCATAGAACGATTTTTTGATTCTAAC
>JAGRAS010000186.1 GCA_020434465.1 Bdellovibrionales bacterium
AGCAGTTTTTGCAATTTCAGCAAGTCTGTTACTGGAGTTACTTTTTAAAAAGTTTGCAGGAGCTTTATGGAAAAGGGCTTGAGAAACCTCGTTTGAACTCAAAAAGTGACTTTCATCTAATTCCTTATCGAAAATTTCAAGTTCATGAATTACTTCTGAAAACTTATTTTCGATATCTTTGTTTTTAAAACCACTAGGGCTTTTTTCTGAGCTCATTTGCCTTTAAAAAGTTTATAAAGCTTTTTACGATGTTAAGCTATAAATTGCAGTGAATGGATACGATAAATTAAACGAAAGCAAAAGAGTGAACTGCGTAAAAAGTAATGAATATATCTAAGCTGCTGGGATTCTGACAGGGCTCTAATATTTGATAGAGAGACTTCACTAAAATTGCCATGCAAAAAATGCGGGCTTTATCGGTTGCCACATTAGAAAACTTAACATTTTTGTGCAAAAAAACAGAAAAAATATTTAAACATTGTTTTTTAGGTAAAGATTTGCCTGGTCAGTAGGAAAAAATTTCCTATGATATTCAACAAGTTATGGCATAAATAGTCAAATTTTTAACACGGCGGCTAACTTTGGTATGACTTTTGCCATTATTCTGACGCAATTGCTGGCGGTGATGGTTTTAGTGTCAGAAAGTAAATCCTAGCCTGAGTTAGGATTGTTCTATTAATTAGAACAAGGTTTTAAAAACAGGTTTTTTATCACCGCTGGCAAAGTTTTCTTACTTTTCATTTTTGAAAAGTTTGAGTTCTGAAAAGGATTGTTCAGGACTTTTTTTTATCTGTTTGAGTTTTGCAATCTCAAACAAAGGTTTTGCTAAGGAGAGCGTTATGCAATTGAATGTAGTAGATCAAACTACCACTGACCTACCTAAGGTAAATTCTGAATCATTTTTAGTTAATACGTCATTTGCTGGGATAGTTAGTGAATGTTCGAAGATGAATAGTGTATTTGCTGTAATTCAAAAAGTAGCAAAAACAAATTCTACAGTACTTGTCTTAGGAGAAAGTGGAACTGGCAAAGAGTTAGTTGCTAGAGCTTTACATCACTTAAGTGGACGTAAAGGCAAGCTTGTTCCAGTTAACTGTGGCGCTATTCCAGAAGAGATTCTTGAGTCAGAACTTTTTGGTCATGAAAAAGGGGCATTCACAGGTGCAGTAGCAAATAAAGTGGGCCGCTTTCAGCATGCTGATGGTGGAACAATATTTCTAGATGAAATTGCAGAGATGAGCCCAAAGCTGCAAGTAAAACTTCTTCGTGTTTTACAAGAAAAGAAAGTTGAGCCAGTTGGTTCTACAAGATCAATCCCTGTTGATGTGAGAATTGTTGCTGCAACTAATAAAGATTTGAGAGAAGAAGTTAAAGCTGGTCGCTTTAGAGAAGATTTATATTATCGCTTGCAAGTTGTTCCAATTTCACTACCTCCTTTAAGAGCAAGGGGAGCAGATGTTGCCTTGTTAACTGATTTTTTTATGGCTCGTGCTTGTGAAAACTTGGGGATTGAGACCGTTGAATTTAGCCCAGAGGCAAGAGATAAATTCAATGCATATTCTTGGCCTGGTAATGTTAGGGAATTAGAAAATCTTATCGAAAGATTAGCAATTTTAGCTGAAGGAAAACAAATTAACTTACAAGATCTACCTGACTACATTCTTGGACATCAACAAGACTGTACTATTTTAGAAATCGGTGAGTTTATGCCGGATGCAGGAGTTAGTTTTAATGAGCTAGTTGATCAGTTTGAATCAAAACTTATCACAATGGCGCTAGATAAAACTGGCTGGAACAAGAAAGCTGCTGCTGAATTACTAAATCTAAATCGCACTACTTTAGTTGAGAAAATCAAGAAAAAAGGTTTGGCTCAGGAAATTGAGGTTGTTTGCGATAATGATCCAATAAGACCTTTTTAATCTTATTGTTCAAGGATGAAAAACAATGAGATACTCAAAAATTAAAATCATGTTATTGATGTTATTGTTTCCAATAACATCAATTGCACAACACCCGGTTGAAATTCAAAAGAAAACAGCTGAGGGCGATCATTATCGTGCTTTAGTTGATTTCGAAAAGCTTCCAAAACGTAGAAGAACAGTTGATGCTAGGCTTGCTGCTGCAAAAAGTGCTTGGGCATTAGGTTTAGTAGATCGCGCAGCTAAAGAATATGATTCTTTGCTACGTGAAAATCAGCTTTCTGGAGATGAGGTTGCTAAAATTCTTATTTCAAGAGGAATTATTGAACTGCAAGAAAATCGCCCTGAGGTTGCAATTGTTTATGCTGATAAGGCTGTTAAAAAACTTGCCCAAGCTAGTCCACTAAGATCTCGTGCATGGATGCTTTGGGGAGAGGCTTTATACGATTCTAAAGCTTATGGCTCGGCATGTCAGAAATATACTAAAGCCTTAGATGAAGCACTACCACCGGAAAAACCAGAAATTGAATTTAGTATTGGTAAATGTGAGAGGCAACTTGGAAAATATAAGGAAGCAATAAATCACTTTCAAAGAATTCCAATTTATCATCAAAAAACACCTGAGGCAGTTAAGAACCTTGCGCATGTTTCACTTGAATTAAAAGAATATGATCAAGCTGCATTTTGGCTTGCGAAAGGCAAACAGGAATTTCCAAGTAGTTTTTTAGATAGTTGGGTAGATTATGCGCTAATGCAAATAGCAATACATCAAAATGATTCGGAGCAGGTAAAAAACTTACGCGAGCAGGCAAAAGAAAAATACCCGCCATCTGATGCGTGGTTTGCATTGCTGGAAGCAGCAGCAGAAGCTTACGAATGGGCTGAAGAAGTTGAAAAGGTAGCTAAAAATGACAAATGAAGTAACAGAAGAAAATAATACTGAATTTTCGCAAGCTACTGCTTTGCAAGAGGCCTTCCTGCGTTTTAATAAAGCAAGTGAAGATCTGCAAAGAAAATACTCAGCGCTTAAAATAGAAACTGAAAGCTTAAGAGAACAGGTTAAAGAAAAAGATTTAGAGATAAAACGTGCTGAGAAACTAGCGATGTTAGGCGAAACTGCAGCAGGGATAGCACATGAAATTAGAAACCCACTTGGCGCAATTAAACTTTTTATCTCAATCTTAAAAGAAGATATGGCGGAATTGCCTAATTCACTGAAGATTCTAAATCAAATTGATAAAAGTGTTGGAACACTAGATCACGTTGTTTCAAATATTTTACAATTCTCAAAAAGGAAGAAGAGTATTTTTTCTCCAGTAAACCTGGCTTCTTTAATAAATGAGCAAGTAAATCATTTTTGCTCTGACACGAGTTCAATTAAGTTTAAGCTGCGAATTGAAGGTCAGCCCTTTGTTTCAGGAAATGAACACAGCTTAAGACAAGTATTTTATAACTTGTTTCTCAATGCATGTCAGTCAATGAAGTATACAGGTGAAGTACAAGTACACTCTTTTGATGATGAACAAGGAAACTTCGTTGTCCTTATCAAAGATAATGGTGATGGAATACCTGAGGATATTTTGCCAAGAATTTTTGAGCCATTTGTAACATCAAAAAATGAAGGAACAGGTTTAGGGCTTTCTATTGTTAAACAGATATTAGATGAGCATGGTGCTGTTATTAAGGCTAGTAATGCTGGAATTGATAAAAAAGGTGCTATTTTTACAATAAGTTTCAACAGGAAATAGGTTTTTAAGAGGGAAATAAAATGACTGATAAAATTAAAACACTTGTAGCAGATGATGATCCGCAAATGCAGTTGGCTATACATGCGAGTTTATCTAGGGCTGGGCATCAAATTACTGTTGTCGGTGACGGAAAAGCAGCATTGGAAAAGCTGGAAAGCGAAAGTTTTGATCTTATTGTAAGCGATCAAAGAATGCCTGAAATGACGGGACTAGAATTACTTGCAGCGAAAGATGAAAAAGGAATCAATGTTCCAGCTATTATGATTACCGCACACGGCACTATTGATCAGGCTGTTGATGCAATGAGACACGGAGCAGCAGATTTTATAACTAAACCATTCTCATCTGAAGAGCTTTTAAGAGTTGTAGATCGTGTGTTAAGCCCAGAAAATAAAGATTCTAGAGAACAAAAAATAGCTGGTGCAGCTGGAAGACCAATAGTTACTAATGATCCTATGATGATTCGAATTCTTGAGGTTGCTGAAGCTGTAGCAAAAAGTGACGCAACAGTCCTTGTACAAGGCGAGTCAGGAACGGGTAAAGAGTTGATCGCAAGATTAATTCACACGTCAAGC
>JAGRAS010000187.1 GCA_020434465.1 Bdellovibrionales bacterium
CCAGGCAAGAAAAACTCAACAAGAAAAAGTAAACTTAAGAAAAATATAAAAAAACGAAGTTCAAAAAAGACAAGATTCAAATTCCCTAAGCTTTGGAAAGTTTTAGTACTACTAGTTGCTGTCGGAGCTGCAACTAGCATTGCTACATGGATACATGTGGATAAAAGAGTTCAGCTTTTTTTAACTAGAAAGGGAATTGCTCAAAAATCTGCAATATACACTGATGAATTAAAAGTATTTCCCAATCCCGAACTTAGCTTTGAAAAAGTAAAAAACATCCTCGGAAAGCGCGGTTATAAGTCTGCAACCTCCTCAGTTATTAACCCAGGTGAATATCTACTAGGGGAAAAGATTATCAAATTAAAAACCAGAGAGTTTAGAACGCCTGCTGGCACAATTCGATCTGCAAAAGATATTGCAATAGATTTTGAAGACTCTGAAACACACAAAATAAACTTTACTTCAAATGGAGAAAGTTTAGATCAATTCTATTTCGAACCAATCGTACTTTCTAGTTTTAATAGTGACAATGTTAGAGTTGCTCAATACTTGCCTCTATCAGAGATTCCGCGGTTACTTCAAGCGGCTGTTGTTGTAACAGAAGATCAGAGGTTTATGCAGCATTATGGGATAGATCTAGTTGGAATTGGCAGGGCTATGGTAAGCAACATTTTGTCGCTATCTATTAAGCAAGGAGGGAGCACTATAACTCAACAACTTGCAAAAAACCTTTTCTTTTCTTCTAAAAAAACTCTGACAAGAAAATATTTTGAAGCTTTTGCTGCTTTGAGCTTAGAACATAGAATTAGCAAGGCAGAAATTCTTGAAAGATATTTAAATGAAGTTTACCTCGGCCAAGAAGGAAGCATAGCGATTCATGGCGTAGCAGAAGCATCAAAAGCCTTTTTTAGAAAAGAAGTAAGCGACCTAAATTTATCACAGATGGCTTTAATTGCCGCAGTTATAAAAGCTCCGTCTTATTATTCTCCAAGATCAAATCAAAGTAGAGCGAAAGAAAGAAGAGATCTCGTCCTAAAGTTAATGTTTGAGGCTGGCACAATTACAGACAAGCAATATCGTAAAGCAATTAAAACAGATCTTAATGTCGTAAAAGACTCGCTACATACAAAAATTGCTCCACATTTTTTAGATGCACTAAGGAGACATATAAACAACACAATTAACATGGATGCAGTTCGCCTTGCAGGTGGCGCCTTATTTACAAGCTTAAATTCGGAAATGCAGATCTGCGCATCTGAAAGCCTTTCAGCAGGATTAAATACGCTAGAGGAAACTTATCCAAGTTTGAAGCGTAAGCGTAACAAACTTCAAGCCGGTCTGGTGGCAATTGAAACTTATAGTGGTAAAGTTAGAGCCTGGGTTGGAAGTAGAAATTTTGCCGGCAATCAATTTGATCACGTGGACCAGGCAAAACGGCAAATAGGCTCAACTATAAAGCCATTTTTATATCTAACAGCGCTTGATCCAAGTGCTAATCCTAGCGATACCGCAACACCAATGACAGTTCTAAGAGATGAACCGTTTCAACTCGAGGTAAATGGGAAGCTCTGGCAACCTCAGAACTACGACAAACAGCCAAGAGGTAGAGTCACACTGAGGTATGCTTTGGAAAACTCGCTTAATCTTGCAGCTGTATACACAGCGAATAAAGTTGGCTTTGAAAAAATTGCTCAAACAGCCAGAAATTTTGATTTATCTGACCAAATATTAGCAGTACCATCGCTTGCTCTTGGAGCATTAGATACAACCCTACTAAGAATGACAACAGCATATAGCGGACTTGCAAATGGCGGAATTCTAACTTCTCCTAGAATGTTTATCTCTATTTTAGATCCACAAGGAGCGCTGTTAAATACTAGTTCAATTGAAGAAAGATTTGTATCTAATCCAGCACCTACTTTTGTTATAACCAACTTAATGCGAGGGGTTGTCGAAAGAGGAACTGGCAATATTATTAGACGCAAAGGTTTTCAATATCCTGTTGCGGGAAAAACTGGGACTTCAAATGACACAAGAGATGCATGGTTTTTAGGATTTACTCCTGAATTGGCAGTTGGAGTATGGGTTGGGTTTGATGACAATGCTAAACTTGGTCTCACCGGTAGTTCTGGAGCAGCCCCAATTTGGGCAGACTTTATGAAATGCTCTGCTGCCTACCTAAGAGGACTTCCTTTTATTCCACCTAAAGGCGTAAGCTTTGTAAAAGTTGACAGCAGCACAGGACTTAGAGTCTCACCAAACTGCCCGGCTCGTGGAACAGCCGTAAGTGAGATTTTTGTAAGTGGAACAGAACCTGACCCACTTTGTGGTCGCCTAGACAACTCTGAAGAACACTTTCAGTCTGAGAGACGCTCTATACCAGAGGCATTTAAAAATGATGAATAAAATATATTCAGTTTTCGTCCACTAAATTATGTACTTGCTCAATCTTTGTATAAATATAAAATCCCAGTATTAAACTTTAAACATTGATAATTTATGAAAAGAAAGCTTCAATTCTCAAATTTTTTTATTCTTTTAGTGCTAACACTTATCCCCTTTGCTCATGTAATAGCAGAAGACGCTGCTAAAGAAGGGGTTGTGCAGGCTAATCAATTGTCAGCAGCATTTGAAGCCGTTGCAAAAAAAATTACTCCGTCTGTCGTAAGTATTAGCGCAACTGCTAATATTAAAGCAGCTAGAAATCAAAAAACCCCTTTCCCACAAGATCCATTTTTCGATCAATTTAAAGAATTTTTTGGAGAAGAGTTTTTAAAAGAAAATCCAGAAAACGATGGTGGCAAAAGACCTCTAGGTATGGGAACTGGGGTGATAATAGATTCCGCTGGGCATATTCTAACAAACGATCACGTTGTTGGAAACGCAGATGAAATAGATGTAAAATTAAATGACGGAAGAAAGTTTAACGCTAAACTCGTTGGTAAAGATCCGCGCACTGATTTGGCAGTTATTAAAATTGATGCAAAAGATTTAATTCCAGCAACGTTAGGAAGATCTTCAGACTTAAAAATTGGTGAATGGGTTGTTGCAGCAGGCAGCCCTTTTGGACTCGATTATTCAGTTACAGCAGGAATAGTAAGTGCAAAAGGACGTTCAATTATGGGCGGAAATCAATATGAAGATTTTATTCAAACTGATGCCGCAATCAACCCTGGTAATAGCGGAGGACCATTAACTAATCTACAAGGAGAAGTTATTGGTATTAACACGGCAATCTTTTCTAGAAGTGGTGGCTACATGGGAATTGGTTTTGCCATTCCAAGCGACATGGCTAAACATGTAATGGAAAGCTTAATCAAAGAAGGTCATGTTACTCGTGGATGGCTTGGTGTTGGCATTCAAAATTTAACAGAAGACTTAGCAAGCTCATTTAATTTTAATAAAACTGAAGGTGCTTTAGTTGGTCATGTTGACCCAACTGGACCTGCAAAAAAATCCGGCATCAAGCAGGGTGATATAATAACTCAAATCGACCTAAAAAAGATTGTTGATATTAATCAGCTTAGAAACACAATCGCAGGCCAGAAACCTGGAACCGTAGTTAATTTAGAAGTTTGGCGTGCTGGTGAAACGTTAAGCATCCCGGTTGAAATTGCAAAGTTAAACTCATCAGTTGAAGAAGATCAGCCGGTTGAAGAGTCTGCTGAAACTGAGAAAAAGCTTGGTGTAATTTTTGAACCTCTCACTAGCGAACTTGCTGAAAGACTTGGCTCAGAACAAACCTCTGGTTTGGTGGTTACCAATGTCTTTCCATATGGAATCGGTGCCAGAGGAGGATTAATGAAAAAAGATATCATCATTCAAGTTAATGGTAATTCTATAAGTTCTATTGCTGACTTTGAAAAACTTGTTAATAAAGATTCGCTTGCGAAAGGATTGAGATTACTTGTTGAAACAAAAGGAATGGAAAGATTCGTATTTTTAAAATCAGATGAATAGCAAAGTATTATATTTTTGCAGATGTTAACACATCGCCATAGCTATTTTAGGCATGGGCGCACTTTAAATGGTGCCTTTAAATGGTGCAACCCAACTTTTTTCTTCCCTTTAAATGGTGCCCTTTAAATGGTGCAACCCAACTTTTTTCTTCCCTTTAAATGGTGCAACCCAACTTTTTTCACAGAAACAAGAAACTCTAAGCCTGAATTTTCGAATACTTAAGTAGAACAAAGAAGTGAGTAGAAAATGCCAAGGCGAAGAAGGCAGATTATATCTA
>JAGRAS010000188.1 GCA_020434465.1 Bdellovibrionales bacterium
ATCAAGTTTTCCTAAGCTTATAAAATTAAAAAACTTCATAAGAATTCCAATGAAAGGATTAGTTGTTAATTTGCATATGAAAACTAAATGCCTAATTGATTTCTCCCAGTTTTTTGCAGAGATTTCAAATTTATCGCTTGATCTGGATAGAGCTATAGAAAGAACTTCGCCAATCTCAGCTAAGTGTTTATTTGCCTTTTTAAGTAAAATTTTAGGATCATGGCAAGAAGAGTCAAAATTATATTTCCACCATGTATCTAGGAAAACTTCAAATCTTCGGTGTCTTGTTTTGACAAGTTTTTGTTCTTCTATATCAGATGAATAGTAATTCCCTGTTAGATAATAAACTAAAGGATGAAAGCATGAGTCTGCAGCATAGTGTGTGATCATACCAAGCACAAAGGCTTCAGCAGGCTTTAATTTTTTTTCTTTAGCAATAGTGAGTGCATGATACAAAAAGACTAATGGATCATCACCAAAGGCACCGTGTAAAAATGAGCAGGATTTACTAGTTGCTGCTGATGTGCCTGCATTAAAAAAATAAGGAGCATCATGCCCCAGAGCTCCAAGAGCTGCGCATTCGGGGAATTCTAGCAAGATTTTTTTTGCATTTGGATTTGTATTTTCTGCCGAGCAAATGCTATTTAAAATTTCCCAATGCACAATTTCTGCGGGCATTTTATTCCTCAAAAATAAATGTTTTAATTTTATCTAAAACCTCAATAGCTTTTTTACCATTAAAAAGCCTGTGCCCAGCATCAACAAAGATATATTTACTTACTTTTGCGCGGGTTAATTTCTTAGTTAGTAAATCTAAACTTTTAGAATGCACATGATAATCATTTGGGTCTTGTCCTATCATAACAGGGCATTCGATTAAGTGCAGCCTGCTTAAGGTTAAGCTTCTGATTTTAACTAATCTAGCAACAGCAGAAAGCGAGTGTTTTGAATAGTTGGCATTTTCAAGATCTTTTGTATAGCGCTTACTAACATAACCAAGTCGATTAAGTAAGCAATCCGGGAGTAGAGAAAGTAAGTAAAAAAGAATAGATCTAATGAGGCTTCTAAATTTGGCAGGGCAGGCAAGCGCAACACATTTTTGTATTTTGCCAGGATAGTTACTAGCAACATAAAGCGCTAGCAAGGCACCAAAAGACTGTCCGAGCACATATTTTGGTAGTTCGGGATTTTTGTTTAAGACTTTTGTAAAGGCTTTTCGTGCTTCCTCTAACCAAACATAATGTGGAACAATTTTTAACTCTTCAATATTACCTTTATGGCCAGCAAGTTGAGGGGCGTATACATAGAAGTCTTTAGCGAACAATTCTTTTGCAATTTTTTCAACACTTCCTGGATTGCCAGAAAGACCATGAAAAATTAAAGCTGCCCCTTTTGGAGAGGAAGGGACAAGTTCAATTGAATCAGCAAAGTTGCTCATTAACTGAATTTACTGTCCCAGGACTTTTTGTGCAAGAATCCAAAGTTTTCAAAAGCTTGCCTGGCCAGCGAGATCTTGGACGCAGTCCAAGTCGAGCGGTAGAGAATAAATATACACCTCGCATAAAAATGAACTACAAATACAGTTCTTATTATCTATAATGCGCCTGGCATATGTTATCCCATTTCGCCTAAGTTAGCTTCGCTAACCAGGCTCTACCCAGCGACAGTAGATATTAAACCTAACGGTAAAACCTAATGTCGCTGGCTATATAACTAAGCCGTAAGATTAATAGAATAAGTTGCAGCTTGTTTTAAAATTTCTGAGCGAGTGGAGGACGAAACTTCAGTTTCTAAGTTGGGGCTAGAAATTCCTAGCTGAATTTTCATCTTATCTTCAAATGCTGTAAGTTTTTGCTCGATCAAGCTTTTAGTTTTTTCAACTCCGCTTTGAATACCCTCAATATCAAACGCGCCAATTGATTTTAATGTGTCAAAAGCATCACCATAGCCTTGATCAACTCCTTTTCTAGCTAGCTCCATAAAACTATCAAGAACTTCTTCAGCTGATAAGTTAGGGTTTTGTTTTTGATATAAACCAAAAAAAGCAGTAATTCCCGAAACAATATTTTCAGCAGTAAACTCTGGATCAGCATATTGAGGGTCTAGAGACTGAACTCCCTCTGGTAAGTGATCAGCTAAAATTTCATTTAGTGCGTTTACTACCTTTTGTTCGGTGATACTAAGTGACTTGTAGATATCTTTAAATCCAAGACCTATCTGATCTGATGAATTATCATTATCAGTTAGCCTAGAAAGCACTAAGCTATCTACGTTTTGTTTGTTTTTAGCAGCAAAAGAAACTGAGCTGCCAAATGAAGAGAAAACTCCCACATCCTTTGGGAGAATGTTTAATAGACTATCCATGTCCAAATCTCCTATCTCTTTGGACACCTAATCTTTCCTGCAATGTTAATATCGGAAACTATCTTTACAAACTTAAGAAAAAAAGCGATAAAGGCTTGAACTTATTAGAGATAATTCTTAATTTTTGTCACATGTTTTTAAGCAAATTAAATCACAGGCATTGGAGAGAGTGAATTCAAGTGCTAGACTTTTTAAATATGTCAGTAACTAGGATTGATTGCCAAATATTTCGGCCAGATAAGGCTCGCGGGGATTTATCCTCTTATGTTGCTTTTAATCCGTCTGGAATGCCTGGGAGCTTTGTTGTTGCAAATGCGCATGCAGCTCGCGAGGGAATTGGGGCTCAAGTAGCATGCAAGCTATCTTTAGAACATTTTGTTGATGGAGTACTTGAATATTTTTCAGGAGAGATTGGTGTACCTGAAGGCGACATTAGTTTAGCGGTTTTAGAATCAGCTTTTAAAAAAGCAAACAGTTCTGTTTATGAGTTCGGTCACAAACTTGCTGCCGGGGGGAGGCTCTCTGCATCTATGCTTGGGATTGTAGTAGAAGATAATACGATTGCAGCGGGCAGGGTCGGAACATGTTCAGCATATTTATTTAGAGAGAATGAACTTTTTCCTTTTTTTGAAACACTTGATCCTAAAGATATTTCTGAAGATGATTTCGTTGGTGCAAAATCTTTAGTTACAGTTGAACTTGCTTCAGTTCCAGTGCAAGCTGGTGATAGAATTTTCGCATTCTCGTCTGTATTAACAGAGATTAATGAAAGAAAACTTAATAGTTTTGCAGCTAACATGACTCTTGAAAGTATGGATGAGTGTAAAAATTGTGTTGAAGCGGTCTTTGGTGATAAACCGCCAGAAAGTTTTTCTATGGTGGCAGAAATCGGGCCAAATACAATTTACTTATCAGAAGTTATTGGTTGATTATTACCATTCTTACTTGTTGTGAAGGCATGGGATTAAGACAAGGAATTAAATATTACCTAATTGCCTTTTTAGTTTTTTTAAGCATTCCAAATATTTTATATCCACCAGATCTCGCGCTACCTGCTGCAGAAATTACCGGCGGGCCAAGAAATAAATTGATGTATTATAAAAACAACACTAAAAACTTTAATTTAGTTTTCGTTGGGGATAGCAGGACTTATTGTGGTATGGACACGGCTGCGATTGATGAGAATTTGGGTGTTAAGTCAATTAATCTATCAAGCTGGGCTCACTGGTTTGCTACACAATATCCTCAACTTAAAGAGCTTATACCTCTAATTCCCAAAGGGACTACTGTTGTGTGGTCAATTGGTCACCAAAATTTTCACGATATTTTAGATAATGTAAATCTTAAATATCCAATTCCTCTATCATTGCTACCGGATTATTTGTCAGCAGGATTTGCCTGGGCGGAAATTAAAAACAACGTAATTAAAACAGCAGCGAAAACAACTTTGCTTGGATATATTCCAGGCATTGCTATCTATTCACAAGCTGGACTAATCAAAGCTACTTTTGAACGCTGGGCCAATACCAGTTATTCCAATCAAGCAGTTGTGGAACCTCATGAACTTAAAGAAACATATACGATTTCTCACAAACAAGTTAATGAAGAAAAGGCGGCTGCATACGCTGAGCTCTATAATGCAAAACCAGATACTATGTATGTTCAATTTAAGCGAGAAGCTGGTTTGATTACATCATTAGAGGTTATTAAGCGCTTCGGAAGTTATGTGCGAGTTGAAATCGATCAGGACTTTTTTAGAAAAAAGCAACTCGAATTAAAATCTAACGAAAACACTAGAGTTGATCCACTTAAACTCCCAGAGAAAAAATATTGGCTACT
>JAGRAS010000189.1 GCA_020434465.1 Bdellovibrionales bacterium
TGGTATTAGAATTATTTATATTACATTTCTTAGCTTACTGACTTTTGCATGCTCTTTCATACCATTCTTGATAATTTTTCCATTCTTATTGACCTCATTTATTGTAGGATTAGATATTATCAATCTTCCTCTTTCACTAATACAAATTCCAATTAGGGAAAGAATCAAGATTGCACAAAAACACTCTCTTGAGACTTGCCTTCTTGGTGCTCTTTTCACTCTATCAGCTTTTATTCCTTTTCTTGGGATCGTTCTATATCCGGGATTTATCAACATTGCTGTTGAATTGATAAGCTCATGGAAACTGGAAGAAACAAAGATTAGAACATAATTACAGTAGAGCTAAGCTTTAGAAAATTCAGTCATTATTTTTTGTATTGAATCATCATCTTTTATCGGGCTTACTATAGTCAATCAAAAATTGAAACAGGAGCATTTCATGCGTAAATTATTATCTTATTTTCTGATTATACCTCTGTTTTTATTGTTAGCTAACAATGCATTCGCAATTAATGTGAAAGCCAAAATTGAAGGTGAAAACCTTTTGCTTGATGGCTCAAGTGGTGATGGAGTGTCTGACAAAGATAATTCTCAGCGTGCAAAAGCTAAAGGAAAAAGTGCAAGAGTTTTTCTAAGAGACTCAGAAACAGGATCTTTTGATGGTCCGATTGTTGTAGGTATTAAACTAAAGAAAAAAGTTTATACTTATTCAGCCGCGGTAAAAAAAGATATCTGCTCAGGTGATGATGTTGAGGCAATCCTAGGCGTTAAAAAAGGACGCCCAAAAAACGGCAGAGGTAAAGCTAATTTAATTAACCTTGGCAAGCTCCAAGAAGCTGATAATGATGCCGGATTTTTTTACACAAAGAGAAAACTTGGCAAAAAACAAATGGATTTGACAGCAACTGGTCCTGTTGATGAAAACTGTACCCCTACTGGCAATGCAAATAACTTAGGATTAATAGAACCAATTGCTGAGATATTTACTAGAGCAGCATCAGACAGGGATACTGATGGTGATGGTTTGCCAAATGTTTTCGATGCTGATGCAGATAACGATGGTATTCTTAACGCCTATGACCCTGACTTTTCATTAGGAGGAGACACTTTCGGTGTATTTTCTAATCTAAAAGTTAATCTAAATGAGGCGGTGAACACACATGCTGGAACTATAACTGACGATCAGATTGACTCTTTATTAATCAATAACAACATCTTAGCTATCGAAGTCCTGTCTGATGTAGCTGAAAGTGAATCAAGCGAACTAAATTGTGGATCTCTTAACTATTGCAGCACTGGCGGAACTGGAGAGACCTCACCCGGAGGAGACCCGTTCCCTGGCACTGCTGGAGGAAGCTTAGATTCAGACTCAGATGGCTTTGGAACTATTACTAAAGGCGACACTGGAGACTTCCAATTAGCCACAGGAGCGAACTCTTCTGAAATTAATGGTGGAGACACTTATATTCAGATAGTCAATGAAGGATCTGGCGGCTCAAGAATTGCTGCAAGTATGTTAATGTTTCGTTTTGAAACAACTCCAACATTAAAGTCTTATGCAATTAATGGAGGTGCGGTAAATACAATCTCTCATCCTGTTGGTGATGGAGATTCTGGAACAGCCGATAACTGTTTTTCAGTTCCAAATGCTGGTGCAGTTGAAGCTGAGTTAGTAGCTTGGCGCCCTCAAAGAAAAGGTTTACCTGGTGCAGGTGAAGCCGAACTAGTGGATCTTGGAAACTCTAAGATTAGCATAGATATACCTGATGCCCCTTGCACAGGAGCTGGAATTTGTACTGGAGGCGGTGGACCAGGGCTGTGCGCCAGTGATCACTTTACTACAACTGACACTAACTTGACTGTTGTAAGCGAAGCATTACAAGACGCTCTTGGTGATAAAGATGCTGACCCAAGCAATACTTTAACTTTTAAAGTCGACCTTGTTGGATGTTTAAATGACGATGCTATTGCATGGAATGCAGGAGAAAAGTTATTTGTTGATTTACAAATGAGAAATGACTTTGGAGATAATGCTGCTGTTAAATTTTGTTTCCAGCGGGCGCCGTAGTTGAAGAACTAATTAATTAAAAAAGAGGCTTTTATAGCCTCTTTTTTTTCACTAAAATTTAGCATTCCAGATTATATTGTTGAACTTTTGCAATCAAACTTGACCGAGAAATTCCCAGTTCACGAGCTGCTTCGCTTTTATTCCAATCTAATCTTTCAAGAGCCGCAAGAATCATATTCTTTTCTAAGTTTTCAATTGCATCCTTTAAATTACCCTGAAGTCTTTTCCCAGTTGAAGCATTCGGCGCATTTTGTAAAATATGTTTAGATAAGTGAACTTCTGAAATTTCATTGGTATCGCCACTCATGACCATCATTCTTTCAATTTCATTTTCAAGCTCTCGAATATTACCTGGCCAATCATAATTAGCTAAAGCTATCATAACTGATTGCTGAATGTTCTTTTTTTCACTTCCATATTTTTTATTATGCTGAGAAAGGAAATACTCAACAAGCAGTGGAATATCAACTCTCCTTTCACGCAATGCAGGCAAAGTTATATTTACAACATTTAGTCTATAATAAAGATCCTCTCGAAAGCTCCCTTCCGTCACCATTTTTTTAAGATCGCGGTTAGTGGCAGCAACAATTCTAACATCTACTTTTTCTTGTTGAGTGCTACCTACAGGAGTAAAAGTGCCATCTTGTAATACTCTTAAAAGTTTTACTTGTAAGGCTGGGCTCATTTCACCTAGCTCATCTAGAAAAAAAGTCCCGCCATCTGCCGCTTTAAATAGGCCATCCTTATCTTTAACGGCACCAGTAAAAGATCCTTTTACATGACCAAACAATTCTGACTCAAGTAAGTTTTCATTAAAAGCAGAGCAATTCTGTACAATAAAGGCTTTGTTCTTTCGAGGACTGTTATAATGCAAGGCTCTGGATACAAGCTCTTTACCAGTCCCTGATTCTCCAGTAACTAAAACTGGCACATGCGAGTCTGAAACCTTTTCAATTAAAGAAAAAACTTCTCTAATCGAAGCACTCTTTCCTATAATATTTGAAAACTGTGATCTATCTGAGCTTTGCTGAATAAGCTGCTGATTTAACGTATGACTTTCTTTTAATTCGCGATAAATTGATTTTGTCCTAAGAGCTGCATGAATTCTAGCCTTTAACTCCTCAGGGCGGTATGGTTTTCTAACATAGTCATTTGCACCGGCTTCAAAACCTTTTAAAATATCATCAATAGAATCCTTTGAAGTTACAAGTACCACAGGTATAAAACGCAGCACCGGATCTGACTTAACTTTTTTTGCTATCTGGACACCTGTTAACTTAGGCATCATCACATCTAGCAAAACTAAATCGGGATTTTCCTCTTCAATTAATTTGAAAGCATCTTCGCCATTCGAGGCTGTGATAACATTAAAGCCTTCTTTTTTAAGAAGAGATTCAAGGCCAAAAAGCATTTCTTCGTCATCATCAGCAGCCACAATGCTTATTTTAGAAGGATCTATCATTATTATTATTTTAAGCTGAATTTGCTAATTTGCATAGCAGTGAAGATAAAAGCTATTTAAAAAAAGCCCGAACAAAAGCTAAAAAGCTTTATTGTTCAGGCTATTAATAAAGTATGTAAGCTTCCAGCTATTAAGGAATAGAAAGACAGAAAAATTTAACAGTCAAAGCCTCTTGTACTGGAGCTCCAGTATCATTTCTCCAAATACAAGTATAAGAAAAATGATCAGATAACTGAGGAGAATTAACACCATGACTTACTAAGGTTAGAGCTGAGTTCTGTGGTGCAACGCAAGATCCAGCAACTGAGTATTTTCCATTAGGGCAAAAACCTCCAAATGCCACATAATGTGTACCTGGGTTTATTGTTGGATTATGACTTGCCAATACAGGACTTATATCAAAACTTCCATCTTGTCCAGCCGGGCCTTCATCTCCCTGTGGTCCTTGTGATCCTTCATCACCTTTTGGACCTTGATCACCAGATGGCCCTGGCACAGAATTTACATCAACTAAATTTCCTAGACCTTCAGCATCTAGTGTTGATTCACCCTTATTGGTCTTACACTTACGCTTAACGATTAACTTACCTTCTGAAGTTAAACAAAGCGCCTGTTTTTTTGCAGCAAAGCTTTGGTCTGGTGTAAGCGCTAAAA
>JAGRAS010000018.1 GCA_020434465.1 Bdellovibrionales bacterium
TGCCCGATTCAGCAAATTCTGATTAAAAAAAATATGCATCAAAGTTAACGTCAAGCCATTCGTAATTTTTATAGAATTCTTCAAGCGACCAGTTTTTTGTTTTCTCCCATAATGATTTAATCTTTGGATCACCGGACTCAAGCTTTTGTAGTACTTGTGAAACTTCATTTTTTTTTTTTTTTTAAATTTCAAGCGGTTTTAAATCTGCTGAGACTTCTTCTGTAGGAAATAAATTTGCGACTTCGGTTCCAACTGGAACATTTTCATCTAGCACTAAAACACTAGAATTATCGTCTGATAAGCCAATCTCTGCTGCTGCACATAACATGCCTTCACTAAGAATTCCCTTTTTTTCAACTAAGGTAACAGTTTTATCACCAAGTTTTGTTCCAGGCTGAGCGTATGGAACAATATTATCTTTTGAAAACCCAGCAACCCCAGTTACAACAATTTTTTCTCCAGCAAAAGTATCAAGCTTAACCACTAGCCAAGCTGGGTTATTAGGGTGGGTGGAAATTTCTGTAACTTTAGCAGCAGTTACTCCTTCATAGGGAGCTTTTGAAAGCGCAGAAAGATCTAATAAATCATTGGCATTGGAATACATTCTACCTAAAAATTCACCTTTTTTTTCTGTCGGTTCTTCACCCTGGTAAATTTGGGTATAATACCAAAGGCACTTAGAAACATGTGTACCTTCATCACCTAAGTAATTAACAGGGATAGTTTCGTGACCACACCAATCGAAAATTCTAACAATTGAATCGCCAAGCGATGCACATCTAATATGTCCTACATGAAATTCTTTATGAGTATTTGGTTGAGAAAATTCAATCATTACTTTATCTTCTTGTGAGGGTCTTCTTTCAGTAAATTTTCCGGAAAGAATTTCAGAAATGATTTCTCCAGCAAATAAAGCTTTGTTAAAACTAAAATTCAAATATGGCCCAGTGGCGGTAACTGCGGAAAACTCATTTGAGGAATCAATAAAGTCTTGACATTTTCCTGCAAGAGTTTGGGCGATTTGTTGCGGAGATTTTTTGAGTTCTTTTGCTAAAATAAAGCAAGGGAAGGCTAAATCTCCTAAGTTTATATCTTTAGGTGTTTCCAGTAATGCAGATATGTCTTCAGCAGAAACATTTAGATCTGCTTGGTGTAACTTAAGAATTCCATAAAGATTTTCTGCTAAAAGCTTTTTCTTTGACATTTAATATTTTTAATAAGTTAGCAAATTACCTAAAATAATTAGTATAATTTAATTTTCTCTTTTGATTTGAGACGAGTTCTAGCATAATGTCAAGAATAACGGGTTCTTACAATGCAGAATTTTATTAGAAATAAATCGCATCGGCTTGCATTGGCTACGCATCAGTAGGAAGCCTAGAAAGTAATTAAGTGTTGTTTTGCTAAATGGGATTTGGGAGTTTAATTTCAGCAGAAGATAATAGCAGAGACCTTCAAATGGTAGAAGGCATTGCAGCGGATACCTTTCGTTGCCTGAGCCTTGGCTCGCCAAGAGAAAGAACTATATTACTTGGGGTTTTTATTAAGCAGCTTTTAAACTGTATTGAAAACTCGTTAACTCGAAAAGATGTTGTTACAAACGATACAATTTCGTCGATAAAATCTTTTGATGCAGCAGTTAGAGTGAGTTTAAGCTCAAGCTCTCAAGGGCAAAGATTTCAACTAATTAATGAACTACCGAGTTTATTAACAGACACAGAGCAACTAATAGAATTTTTAAGTACTTTAAGCCAAGCTTTGGAAAATGGAGAGAAGTTGACTTTTAATGATTACTTTACGGCTGGTAATGATACAGCTATTTTCTATAGCAAGCTTTTGCCACTAGCCTTTAATCGAGAATCTAGAAACACAACGGAAAATAATCAGAGTAGATCCATAGTTTCAAGACTAGTTAGAACCTTGGAAGAATTTTCGAAACTAAAAGATCAAGATCAATTATATAAAATGATTAGTGATGTTAGAGTTCAGTTAGATATTGTGCATCTATTGGCTACACAAACCTTAAATACTATTGAGAGCGGTAGCAAAAAAGCTCATCTCTTAATGCAGCTTATACCAGAAACATTAGCTTGCTTATATGCATTTCGATTAATAGAGAAATTTCCTCATGAACCGTATGTACTGCATACTTCCGATTTAGATTTCACTCAATGGAGAGACTTAAAACGAGCAGTGGGGAAAATTGTTAAAGATATTGGTCCAGCATTTTTAGCAGCTTGAGTTTGCCAGGTTTTTTAAGGTCTACAGCGCTCTTTTAAATTTTTATGGAGAACTTTCCAATGCCAAGTACTTTGGAAATTTGTAGAACCAGTTTTGATGAAATTGCAAAACTTTATGATGAAGCAAGGCCATGTTATCCTCAGCAGTTAGTAAAAGATGTTTTTAGGCATGCAGAATTACCAATTGAAAATCCAAAAATCTTAGAAATTGGTTCCGGCACTGGAAAAGCAACGGAAAACTTTGTTTTTCCCAAATGTGAGTTTCATTGTATTGAGCCTGGTTTAAAGTCAATCAAAATAGCGCGAAATAAACTTGCAAGTTTTAAAAACTTACATTTTACAAATGCTCGTTTTGAAGAATGGAATAATCCAGGGGAAAAGTTTGATTTGGTTATTTCTGGCCAGGCATTTCACTGGCTCGATGTTGATTTAGGCTTGGTTAAAGTTGCAGATGTTCTCAAAGTTAATGCGTGTTTTGCATTGTTTTGGAATACGCTTGCCCCTGACTCCTCTGATCTGGATATTGTTCTAGATCAGATTTATCATAAATATGTTCCATTTTTGAGCAGAAATTTAGTGGAATCTTTACCAGATGAAACTATAATCGAACTTCAAACAAAGCTAAGAAATTCTGGTAAGTTTGAGAGAGTTATAACTAAACGTTATACTTGGACAATTGATTATAGTGCCAAAGCTTATATCAACTTAATGAAGACTTTTACTGATGTACATTTATTGTCTGATGGGATTAAAAAAGCTTTACTTGAAAGAATTGAAACAGAGATTGAAAATTCAGGTGGTGTCTATACCAAAACATATCGAGCTGTATTGTTAGTGGCGAAAAAAGTTACTGATATTGTAAATTAAAAACTATCTATTGCCCAATTGATTGCTTGAATACCATTCTCAGTGAGATGCTTGTTTGCTTTTGAAAAATGTTTGCATCCAAGAAAGCCACGATGTGCAGACAGTGGAGAAGGGTGAGGTGCACTAAGCACTAAATGCCGAGATTGATCAACTTTCTGAGCTTTTTGTTTAGCGCTTGAACCCCAAAGCAGAAAAACTAAGCCATCACGCCTTTGATTTAATTCATCAATAATACGATCTGTAAAAATCTCCCAACCTTTATTTTGATGGGATTGAGGCTTTCCAGCTTCAACAGTCAAGACAGTGTTTAATAGCAGTACGCCTTCTTTAGCCCAACTTTCTAAGCAGCCGTGGTTTGGTGGGCTAATTCCAAGGTCGCTTTCAAGTTCTTTGAAAATATTAATAAGAGAAGGTGGTTTAGCAATTCCTTTGCACACAGAAAAGCATAAGCCATGTGCTTGCCCTGCTCCATGATAAGGATCTTGGCCTAGAATTACCGCTTTGACATCAGAAAAAGGAGTTAAAGAAAGCGCATTAAATACTTCTGCATTTGGAGGATAAATTATTTTGCCTCCGCTACGTTCTTGTTCGACAAAAGCCAGAGTATCTTTAAAGTATTTCTTTCCTTTCTCTTCTTTTAAAACATCAGCCCAGGTTAAAGGGAGTTCATTAGGTGAAAAAAGATTGGCTTGGGATTTTTGCATATTAAAATTCCTTAAATCGCTGAATTTCTTTAATCATTCCCAAATAAGAATCATAACGAGAAGTAGATATCAAGGATTTTAAGACTGCATTTTTAACTTCACAATTTGGCTCTGCTAAGTGTAAACAATCATTGAATTCACAGCTTTTTGAATATGATCGAAATTCTATAAAACCTTGCTCAATTTGCCTTTCTGTGAAATTTGATATTCCAAAACTTTGAATTCCGGGCAAATCAATAAGCAAGCCTTCCTCATTTGACTGTGTTTTATTAATATATGCAATTGCTTGAGTTGTTGTTTGTTTACCTTGGCCGGTTTTTTCACTTACTTCTGAAGTTCGCTGATCTGCATCAGGAATTATTAAATTAAGTAAGGTGCTTTTCCCAACGCCGGAAATGCCTGTTAACGCTACTATATTAAAACTCGGATTATTGAGTACCTGATTAATTTTATCCATGCCAATTTTGTCTTGCGCGCTCACACGAAGCACTTCTGTTCCAAGAGCTTCATAAATTTTTATAAGATCTTCAGTATTATCTAAGTTAGTATCAATTTTGTTAACGATTAATTTGCAATCAATATTCTCAATGGCGCCAGTTGCTAAAACTCGATCAATAAACTGTGTGTTGAACAATGGCTCGGTTGCAGCCACAACTAAAACCAGATCTAAATTCGTTGCAATAACTTTAGTTTTTTTATTATAACTTCTCTTAAATGAGTTTTTACGTTCAATTAGCTTAGTAACAAAATAATGACCATCATCAAGGTTGTATTCTATTAAATCTCCAACATAAACATCTGCTAAACCTGAGGCAGTTTTTGCCCGCAAATATTCTTTATTTGAGGTGTAAATATCAACATATCTTCTAGTTGTACTTATTACTCTTGCAGAAAACTTATCTGGACACATTTTTATTTTCTAATAGCAGTATCAATTACAGATGAGATTTCTGGCTTTTGTACTTCAGCTTGCATACTCTGATAATATTCCTTTAATTTTTGCAGTATATCTATGATATATTGTAAAACTGCCATCCAATCTACATGTGGCAATAATGCACTGATTAATAAGCTACAAATTGTAAATACAACTGGAGCAACCAGGGCAGGTAAAAAGCCACTTACCTCAATACCCGGTAAGATTTTAACTAGAATCCAAAACAAAATTCCATTGGTTAGAAACAAGGATAAAGCTTGTGATGAAATACTATTTGGAATATTAAAGAAAAGAGCAGCGTCCCAAATCTTAGAATTCATGAAAGCTATTGCGACTACTGTTATGAATGCACCGAAAACACTAGTGATTCTAAGTTTAGGGATAAGCAAGGCAGTGATTGCCATAGCAATGGTTTGTAGAACCCAATAATCTAAGTTAAAAGATAAAAGCTGGCTAATATCACGCATGCCCATTATTCTACTAAGTTCTTTAAATTAATGGAACAATAAAAAGATTGTAATTACTTTAAGATAGGAGCTTTTTAAGTGTTTACAAGAATATTTACGCTTGTTAGTGGACATTTGAATAAACAGTGCTTAGATTAGTCTTATGAGTATGATTAAACAAGAAATAACTAAGCTTTTTGAATTTTATCGAAACTTCACAGCAAACTTCATAGCGGGAGTTGCTAAGAATAAAAAATTTGCAGTCGGTAAACTTTCTCAAGCAAGGAAAGTAGATAGGTTTTTATTATTGATGTTTACACCTGCTGCTGCATTCATATTGTTTGGTGTTTTAGCAGTTTTGGCACCAAAATTTATTATGCTCTTGGTTGCCTCATTTTTTATTACGCTTGGTATTTTCTTTGGATTTTTGGCCTATAAATTTTGGAGCCTAAAGAATAAATTTAAAGACTTGGCAAAAAATTATCAGGGGCAGGTTATTGTTCAAGGTTTCAATTTACGTGGTTTTAATATCGATGACTTGGAAAATGAAACCCAGGTGCTATTTGAGGATGAAGAAGACGAGGACGAAGATACGAATATTAAATTTCATTAGCATTACTGATTAAATTAAACCCATTCCTCCTCATTTACAGAGTTTTTAAGACTTATTTTACCTTCAGCTTCTAATTTTTTTGCGATACCAATTATTGCTGATTGAGCTCGTTCAACATCAACTTTTCTTTTTGGCCCCATAGACTTCAACTCTTCTTCTATAAAAGTTCTAATTCGTGCAGAGACATTTAGGAGTATTTTATTAATCAACTCAGGCTTAGCAGTTTTTAAAGCAATAACTAATTGCTCTTTAGGACATTCTTGAATAATTCCTTGTAAAGATTTTTGTGGAATCTTTTCTAGATCATCAAAAGTAAAAACAAGCTGATCAAGTTCGTCTTTTAAATCTGGCTCTAAGTCAGCAATATTATCTAAGATTCTTTTTGCATTTGTATCGCTCATTGAATTGATAATATTAGCAGCAGATTTCTTGCCATTTAGCCAATCAGTTTTAAAGTCTTTTTCTGACAAAAGTTCTTTTCTGATTATTTCTTTTACTTCACTAATAAGAGCTGAGTTTACTGGCTTCAAGAAAGAAACACGGATCAAAATATCATATTGCTGAGTTTCATCCATTTTACCTAGAATTCTTGCTGCTTGCGAAGGATCCATCACTGATAATAGAAATGAAGCAGTTTGAATATGCTCTGCTTCAATAAAACTACTAATAACTTCATCTGGAACACTAAGTAATAGAGATCTAATTTCTTCGGAAGAATCACCTTGCTCTAATTGATGCTGTGCTCCAAAAACTTTTTCTAAAACATCTTTAGCAAAAGCTTTACCATCAACAAGCACTTTCTCACTAGCCCGAGCAATTTTTGAAAATTCTTGGTGTACCTGTTTATGCACTTCAACGGGTGCATCACTTATTGTGGGAAATGATTTGGCAATTCTGGCTGCTTCTTCAGGACTTAGCCTGCGCATTACTTCAGCAGCTGTGTCTTTGCCTAAACTTAGTAATAAAATGGCAGCTCTTTCAGATGGGCTTAAAGAGTCAGCTCGAACCTTATCCTTGCTCATATATGTAAAATCGGTCAATCTTGAATTAAATTTGAGTAAAAAATTTTAAGCTGATTTTTCAGACTTTTTAAGAAATTCGAATTGAAAGTTAGCATAAACCTCAATGATTTTAAGAGTTTATGCTAGCAACTAAAGAACTAGTATCTAATATTCATGCAGTTTAACTTGAAGCTAAAAAAGATTTTCTAGTGCCCGAGGGTTTGTGGAAGAGCGAAATTTAGAAAAAATTAATAGTCTATTTAAAGCTAAGTTTTCAGTTGAAGCCTTAAAATTCAGAGAGCTAAACGCCCATGCTTCAAAAAGGAGTATGGTAAGAATCTTTCATCCAAACAACATAAGTTACATAGGTGTATATAATGAAAATCAAAAAGAAAACTTAGCATTCATTAGTTTTGCTAAAACCTTCAAAAAAATCGGATTAAATGTTCCTGAGATAATTGCTGAAGATTTAACTAATAATGTTTATTTACAGCAAGATTTAGGAGACCAAACCTTACGCTCATTACTTGATACTACAAAAAGTGAGACAGATATTTTTCCAAGCAATATAAAAGCTTTTTATAAAAAAGCTCTCACTGAATTAGTCAAATTTCAGGTTTTAGGTGGTGAGAAAATTGATTATGAATATTGTGAAATTCATCAAGAATACTCAAAGCCATCAATGCTTTTCGACATGAATTATTTCAAAAAAGAATTCTTACTAAGACATGAGATAAAGTTTGATGAAACTTTGCTTGAGGAAAGTTTTGATAATTTTACTAAATTTCTACTCAGAGCACCAATAAAACATTTTTGCTATCGCGATTTTCAAGCCAGAAATATTATGATTATTAATGATGGTTTATTTTTTATTGATTTCCAAGGTGGAAGAAAAGGAGCAATCTATTGGGATTTGGTTTCTTTACTTTATCAGTCTTCTGCAGAAATCCCTCAGGGATGTCGTGATGAATTGACAGAACATTACGCAAATGAGTTATCAAAAATCGAGAAAGTTAATTTTCATGAGTTTAAAATTTTAACAGAAGCTTTTGTTTTAATTCGGATGCTTCAAGTCTTAGGAGCATATGGCAGACACGGTTTGGGAGAAGGAAAGGAATATTTTTTAAAAAGCATTCCTTTTGCATTGGAAAATGTTAATAGGTTATTTATCAACCAGTCTTTTCCTGATGACTGCAAAGAGTTAAAGAAAGTTTTGGAAAAATTAATTTCACTTTATTTGTAGGCAAAAAATGCTTGAAGTTTTGATTTTCAGTTTTTCTTATAAAAAATCGACTTTGCCTTTTAATGAATCTGAGCATGGAGGAGGTTTTGTCTTTGATTGCCGCTGCATACCTAATCCTGGGCGAGAAGAAAAGTTCAAAGAGAGAACTGGCAAAGACGCAGACGTAAAAGATTTTTTAATGAATCAATCTGAAGCAAATGAATTTTTTGATAATGTAAAAAAAATTGCAGAACAAGCTTGTAGTAAATATTTAGATCGTGGATTTGATCAATTAATGTTTTGCTTTGGTTGTACTGGCGGACAGCACAGGTCTGTTTATTTTGCAGAAAAACTTGCGGACTTGCTAGATAGAAATGAAGACATCAAAGTTATTTTAAAACATTGTGAACTTCCGAAAATTATGAAACGGCTTGGCAGATGAAAGTAAAACTAATGATTCTTGCCGCTGGTTTAGGGACTCGATTAGGCGAAATTGGCAAGACAACACCAAAATGCTTGTTGGAAGTAGGAGGAAAAACCTTACTTGAACATATTTTAGTTAAAGCAAGAACTGCTGGTATTAATCAAGTTGTCATAAACACACATCATCTCGCACAAAAAATTTCTGACTTTCTTGCTGAGAATAAAAATTTTGGATTTGAAATTGATTTCTCAAATGAAGATCCTATTTTAGAAACTGGCGGAGGTATTAAAAAAGCTCAAGAATTTTTGAATGATGCTGATATTATTATTGTACATAATGGTGATATCTACTCAGACTTTGAATTTCAACCTTTAATAGATTTTCATCTACAAAAAAAATGTTTGGTGAGTTTGTGTGTTTTTAAAAAAGATTCTGATAGAAGTTTGGTTTTTGATACTGATCATAATTTATGTGGTTGGTCCAACAAGTCTTCTGGACAACAGAAAATTATTGGAGCTGCTGGAGTAAATGTAATCAACTTTGGTTTTACTGGTATCTATGCTTTCTCACCAAAGTTTTTCAATTATATGCTAGCTGAAGAAAAATTCTCAGTAATAGATGTATTTTTAAACGCGGCTAAATCAAACGAAGAACTTAAATACTTAGAAATTTCAGATTTTAATTGGTATGACGCAGGAACACCAGAAAAGCTAGAGCTTTTAAGACAGTTTTTATCTAAGCAGTAATTCTCTAAGTTTATTAAAATCATTAAAAAAGTGGTCGATTGAGTTGTTTTTTGCTTGGCCATCAATATCAAAAAGAAATGCATGCATCCCCGCATTTTTAGCTCCAAGATAATCAAGTTCAATACTGTTACCAATATATAGACAGTCTGCAGGGCTAAGATTTAAAAAGTTTGCTGTAATTTCAAACGATTTAGCAGAAGGTTTTTTCCAGCCAATCTCTGATGCTATAGCTACGTGATCAAACAAATTTTTAATTCCTAATTCTTCTAATACATTAATAGTTCTAGCATCATTATTAGTTAATGCTGCAATTGACTTATTCATGCTTTTTGCATCTTCGATAAAGCTTATTACCCCGGGGGTAATTTTTCTTGTGCTACCCTTAGCAAAGGCTTGATAAACACTTTCAAAAAAAGAATCAAAATCACTTGGGATTTGATAGAAGGAGCATAAGATCCAAGCGTATTCTCTCCAAAATTCTTTTTCTTTATTACTATTAGTTTGATAATCGCTAGCTATACAAAGATAATTGTCTCTAACTTTTTTCCAAGCTTCGTGAAGCGATTTATCTAATTTATCATCGGCAGGAACATTGATATTATGTTCTGCAAGACAAGCAGAGTAGATTTCGGCCATGTTGATTACATCAATTAACGTTTGATCCACATCAAAAATAATAGCTTTTACTTGTTTGAGAATGTTTTTCATCTAGTCAAATTTAGCATGACTAATCTATGCTTGCCATATAGACTCAGTTTTTAAACTCTTTGTTTTAAACCAATAATTTTAAAACGAATTATTCTTAGCTAAATTAAGAAAAATGAGGAAAAATGTCACTTGTATTATTCAAAGAAGATGTACGCGGATGGGGAATAATAACTTTAAATAATCCTGATAATCTAAATGCCATGGATGAAGTTATGGCAACTGAGTTTTCAGCTTTAATTGATAAAATTATTGCTTCTAAAAAAAATTATAGATCTATTATTTTAACTGGATCTGGTAGAGCTTTTTCAGCTGGTGGCAATTTAGATATGCTTGAAAAAAAGACCACCTTCACAAAAGAGAAAAATAAAGAGTTAATGGAAAACTTTTACTATTCTTTTCTTAAGATTCTAGATCTTGAAACTCCGCTTATTGCTGCAATCAATGGACATGCAATCGGAGCAGGATTATGTGTTGCAAGTGCATGCGATATCAGGATTGCTGCGGAATCTGCAAAATTAGGATTTACTTTTACAAAGCTTGGTCTTCATCCTGGTATGGGAGGGACTTACTTTTTACCAAAAGTTGTTGGTTATCCATTTGCAACTGAACTAATGTTAACTGGAAGAGTGGTAATGGCTCCTGAGGCAGAGAAGATGGGGTTAATATCAAGGATTGTTAAAGACGACATGGCGATGGCAGAGGCAGAAAAAATTGCTGAAGAAATCAATTCTTGTGGTCCAGAGGCTACTAAGCAACTGTTAATGACCTTAAGAAAAGGCTCTAGCAGCATGAAACAGGCCTTGGAAAATGAAGCAAATTGCCAAGCAATTAACTATTCAGGAGACGAGTTTAAAGAAGGAATTGCTGCAATAAAAGAAAAAAGACCGCCTAATTTTTAATAAACTAAAAAAGACTTGTTAAGTCTTATGTGTTCTTCGCAGAGCAAAATAAGCTCCAATTGCAATTATAAATACTTGAGCACCAGAATAGTAAAATCCTTTCCAGTTAAACGATTCATTCGCGGCAAATGCTAGGCGAACAATTAAAACCGCAGTTATAGAACTTATGATTAGCGCGAATTTTTTGTTGCTTGGGTAATCCATTTGAAAATGTTACCCGATCGAAACTATTGTAGTAAAGACTATCGTAGTAAAGTAAGCCTTTCTTGTAGCTCTTCGGGATTGCCCTCATAGCCCCTTAAGCTTCTTTGTAAAGCAGCAGGCTCAAGATCTAAATGTAAAGCAACCCAGGCAAAACTAAATGGTTTCTTTGGAGTTAATTTCCCAAACAACCATTGCCTTGCGCTACGAACAACATGTCTTTCACATTGAGCTGTACCAAAAGCATCACAGATGGCACGAGCCAAAACTGCTGCTAAAAGGTTTCTCTCAGGTTTGACGGGGGAATGCGCTTCTGAATCCTCTTCGGAGTCTGAAGTAAACCTATTGATCGCTGATGAATTACTCATTCTGTTAGCATCTCCTGTTAATCTCTTCGCTGCATTGATCTTAAAATGTCTAGCCCTAAAATTTTTAAGCAAAAATCCCTTATTTAACTGGGTTGTTTTTAATGGTTTTAGGAACCAAAAAAGTTAAAAACCAGTTAAATAAACAAAAGGAGCTCAAAAATTGCATAAAATCAAAGCCCAAAAACCGAAGGATGTCTAAAATAGACAAATTATTAGATAAAACCCGTGTTACTTTAACACACCTAAAGCTTTTAGCTGCTTAAACTAAATGCGTCAATAGCGTTTATATGTTACCCCCATTTATTTGAATTTGAGGGAAAAAATAGGCAAAAAAACCTATAAAACCTTGGTTGTAAATACATTTTAAGAAAAAATTAGCTATTTCTGACTGGTCATTTTGGTTAATTTATTTAAGCGTAAAATAGAGCACTTACATTGACTTAAGCACCTAATTTCGATAGCTTACCAGGCCTGGTGTTTTAGCTTTTAATGGGTACGTGCTATAGCCGTTTTAATCCCTTAAAAAGCCTTATAGGCTTAATTTCCTTAAGAGCACCAAAAGAAATAGTTTACAATTTTTAAATATTTAGATTTTTAATTATGAAAAAGAAGCTTTTTATTAGTAATTTAGATTTTGAAGTAACAG
>JAGRAS010000190.1 GCA_020434465.1 Bdellovibrionales bacterium
TTCATCAAGAATTTTAAGATTATCTTTTATAAAACCTGGGTCTTTAAAGTAATCCAATGCCATGTAACCTGGTATTGAAAGTTCAGGCAGCACTAAAATTTGAGCCTCTGTTTTAAGAGCTTCATCTATAGCTTTTTTTATCAAGCCAAAGTTGTGCTGAAGATTTCCAGGCAGAGGGCTAATTTGTGCTACTGCGATTCTTGAAACTGAACTTTTGTTTTCTAGCTGCCTAGTAATTGCCGACGCATTTGCTTCAATTTCTATGTCTGCACCAGCATTAGCAGTCCTAGTGCTGCGCTGGGGTAATGTACCCTGAACTTGCTGACAATCAATATCACCTATGATTCTTTCCATTCCTTGTTCCATATGCACCTATTTTAACTATTAACTAAATACAGTCCTTTTCTTACAATTAAACTAAAAACCTCATCTGAAACTAAACCTTCTACACTTAATCCAGCTTCAATTCTTTGTCTTATCTGTGTTGAAGAAAGCCTAAAATCAGAATTCAGAAATAATTGATTTAACTTTGAAACTGTATCTAAATCAAACTATCGATTTCATGTCTTTCTTTCACAAGTCGCCCAATTTCTAAATGATCATTATGAAAAGGATCAAAACTTCCGCCAAATAATGCAACTTTTCCTCTGAGCCCCTTAAAAGACATAAGTAAGGGATTATGCAAAGCACTAGTCCGAGCAATATCCCTTTGATCTTGAAATTGAGATAGCACCCTACTCTCCCAAAGCTAATTTCAATCTAGCATTAGGCCTATAAGCCCTGCCAACTTTTGACATTGGTGAATCATCAAGTCCCTCTAAAGAATCAGCAACAGCTACAATATCCATCGTAGTTGTTCTACAAGGTTTATATAGACTACCTACCCCTAAACTATCAAAAAGTTTTGTTTGTAAAAGCGCCTCTGCTCTTAAAAAAGCCTTAACTTTTTCAATTTTACCAAAACCGCTGCTTAAAAAAATTCGTACATCTTTATGCCCAGCATCATCAAGTGCTTTTCTTAATGCAAAAACTCCACTAATACTCACTCCGTTTCCAAACCAGAATTTTTTATCCTCTTCTGGAATATATTTAATAAACTCTTTTAAAGGATGATTCTCTGGTACAAGTTCTTCTGACGCAAAAGCTCCTTGAGCAATATTCTCTCCGCAAGTATCTACTCTTACACCATGTAAACGTCCTTTAAGTGCATCTGCTGTTGCAATCGAATCTTCAACTTCATGATTATTGTAATCGATAAGCGCAATCCGTGGGACGCTAGGATCAATAACCCTATCGAATGCTAAAGTTGCTTCTACTACTGCTCGATCCTTTCCATGAACTGCTGCATAAATATTTTCAAGTGCATGTGGGATAGTTCCAACCCCGAGCTGCCCTCTTCTAGCTGCACCAATATCGGTTGCGGCAGAACCAGCTCCGCCCTTGTATGCAGCATCAGCAATATCTGCATCTTCACTATAATGCCAATGTCTTGCACCAAAATATAAAAGAGATCTTCCACCAATCATTTCGATAATTGCTTTGGTACTTTTTTCTACTTGATCTAAGTTAACCCTATCAACACCATCATTAATTTTAGTTGTCTCAGCAGCAATCACACCAAGATACATAGTTTCAAGTTCAACAATATCTTGCACTCTTCCTTCAAGCACCATAACTGTATCACCAGCTTCATAACTTGATCCTTCTTTCAAACTGTAAATACGACCCCCGTTCTTAATAAAATCTGAGTATTTATCAATTATTGCAACTGCCTCTTCAATCCCATGGATTGTTCCTGGCCCTTTTCTAATAAAAACCTGAGCTCTGACAATTGGATTTAAGCCCTCAGCTTTCAAAATCTCTGCTGTACGGAGAAAATATTTGTCAGTATATGGGCGATGATCTTCAGGTAAGCGTACTTTAATAGCTTCAACTTGAGATCTTCTAATTTGAAAATCTTGTCCGAGATTTTGATCTAAATCTAGGTTTCTTCCTTCTATTTGCTGTTCCATTTTTCAAACTCCAATAAATGCTGTATGCATGTATATATATGTATATAGCACATAAATATAAATAGTCAATTTATTTGCGTACAGCACATATATAAAATCAATAATTATTGCGGATAGTTAGCGCGGGCTTTCAAATAGTTATCTATAAACTAATTCTCTAGTTCTCTAGACATCTTTGAAGAAATGATAAACATTCTTTTTTACTTAAGGACTCACCAACTAATATAAGTTGATCAATTGGACCTGAACTAGCTGTTCTTTTGACAGCTGCTATACCTTTAACAGTTCCCTGTTGATAATAGCCAAAGCCTCCATCTACAAATGCGATTTTTGTTTCAGCCGGAATTTTTGAAACTGAAACATCTAATATTTTACTTGCAGCCTCATATGCTTGTTTACAATCTAAACTTAAAAACTCAAACTCTGCATCTTTTTTTGTGTTTACTAAAGGCATAAATTTAGTTAGCAAATCCAGTATCTCAACAAATTCAATCAATTCATTGTCACTAAGAGTAGATAAACCTTCCCCTACTGTTAAAGCAACTTTTTTAGAGATATCTGTAAATTTCTTATTTCCAGCATTTGTTAATTTAACAATTAAATTTCTTTTATCTTTTTTGAGTGGCGTACGCGAAATAAGCTTCTCTTTCTCAAATTCAGCAACAACTCTTGAGACAGTACTAACATCAAATGGTAGCTTTTTTGCTAAGTCAGAAATAAAAACTTCTATATCATTGTTTTCAACTATAGCATAAAACACATGTGTTTGTGTTAGAGTAAGACCTGAATTCATAAAGGAATCTTTCAAAATTCCTACAACATTACTAACTCTCCATAATTCAGCATAAATAGGATGCCGCTTTACAGTTTTAGGCGTAGATTTAGAAGCTCCCAAATTATTTGCATATGCAGCCAAAAATAATTCTAACTTTTTTTGTTGTGAAAAATTGAGTGCCTTTATGCTTTCATTCATAATAGAATTTAAAAGCTCACTACTTTCTTTTAAAGCTCGCCCTCCTTTTGCAGTAATTTTTAACTCTTTACTTCTTTTATCTGAATTTGAAGCTACAGCTAAAATTAAATTCTTTTTTTGCATTCCAGAAACAACTCTAGACATCCAGCTTCTTTCGACACTAAGAAACTTAGCAAGATCCCTAATATTCATCCCTGGGGAACTATCAAGAACAAACAATGCATCTTCTTCAGTATAACTCAAAGCAGGGCTTGCTTGTTCTGCACCTAATCCATAAGTTAAGGCAATCATCCTTCTTTTAAGCTGAAACCTAAGAAGTAATTGGTTTACTTTTAAATATAGCTCATTTCTATTTAATTGCTTTTTCATTTTTAAATTCCAATTGTGTTTTCAAAAAAAAATAAAAAAAATGTGTGTTAGATACAACTAATTTGTTATAAAATTTACTTGTTTTATTTCAATATGTTATATATCTACGTGTCTTAATGCAACAATATTACAGCTGATGCATGAGTAAGATTTTGATTTATGCGACAATCGCAAAAAATCTAAATTTTATTTCTTGTATAGAATAATGACAAGTCCGCAACATAATCCACAGCAACATGCAAGCTATCGGCAAGACCGCATACACTTGCTTGAACAGGATATTTATTTAAATACAAGAGATTTTAAATTTGAGACCTTTAGAGGAACAGTAGATGCTCAAGGAGTGCTAAAAGTAGACAAAGATAGCCCATTCGAGCTTAAGATTTTAAAAAAAATAATAATTGAAACTGAAAGAGGCTGGAGAAAGTCTCTACAAAATGGCAGTGCCATAATACCAGATACAACTAGTAAACTATTAGATTACCTAACACGACCAGGGGCTATCACTACTGTCCTTTTTAACAAAGAAAAACAGTTTCTTGGATATGGTTTAATTCTTACGGATCCTAATTATTTTCCTGGTTATAATGAAGATATTGACCCAAAGTTAAAAATTCCAGAGAGCCTGCTAAAAGGTGCAAAAATCTGTCGTGGTTTACGCCTGTTTGTAATTGATGACGGTAGATACTGGGGGCCTTTTGGCAGAGCAGTGGACTTCTTGCTTCAACGCCACTTAGAAATTGCTGATGTCAATAATGGCGGAAGGTTAGTTATAAATGTTCAAGTTGGTCCAGAGAAACATGCCTATCATTGGGCAATTA
>JAGRAS010000191.1 GCA_020434465.1 Bdellovibrionales bacterium
TGGAACCTACTTTTTAAAGCTCAAAGCTCTAAGGAATTAAATTTTATTCTTAAACATTTAAAGCAAGCAAAAGTTTCTGATAAATTAAAAATCGTTTTCGATCTTGATCCAGTTGATATGCTTTAGAAGATCTTGCCTAGCCTTGGCTATGCTGAGCAAAGTTCATGCAATACTTTTTCAATCAAACCACCAAAAGAACCGTTTGACATTACTACAATCACATCACCTGGATTAAGGGTGCTAATTAAATGAGATGAAATATCAACTGAATTTTTAAATGCGATTCCGTTTGCATTTTGAATATTTTTCGCTAAGCGATCTACATCTAAGTAATTAAATTGTGCATCAACTTTTTTATTTTGCACTTCGCAAACACAAACCTCATTAGCACTAACAAAAGCTGATTCATAATCAGTTTGAAAAACATCTCGCATACTACTTGCAGATCGGGGTTCAAAAGCAACTCTTAAATTTGAATCCGGATACAACTCTCTTATACCTGCCAATGTTTTTCTTACTGCGGTCGGATGATGAGCAAAGTCTTCAATTAATGTATACTTATCACTTACAAATCTTACTTCTTGCCTTCGCTTTAATCCTGAAAACTCACTAACTGCTGATACAAGCTTGTTTAGTTCGCAACCTTGAAAAAATGCTGCTGAAATTACAGCAATAGAATTTAGAGCATTATATTCACCTGAAATTTTTAAATTGACAGTTATAGCTTCTTCAGTCAGTCCTTGAATTTCAAATGTTTGCCCTGTATTTTGCACTTTACGCTTAGTAAGCCTAATTTTTGCTTCACTGCAAGTACCATATGTAATAATTTCGGCAGACAGTTCTTTTTGCCATTTTTTAGCCAAATCTAAAGTTTTATCTGAATCTACACAAATTATTATTCTGTCTTGAGAACTCATTTGAGAAGCTAAGTCATAAAATTGAGCAAGAATATCATCAATTGAATTGTAAATATCTGCGTGATCAAATTCTAAAGACGTAATGATTAGTGTGTTGGGTTTATAGAATTTAAATTTAGGGACTTTTGCAAAAAAAGCACTGTCGTATTCATCTCCTTCTACTATTGAAAAATTACCCTCACCTACATTAAGGCTTTTGCCAACTTCTGGAATAATTCCACCCACAAAGTAACTTGGATCATATCCTGCTTTGCTAAGCATTACTGCACCAAGCGCAGAAGTGGTTGATTTACCATGCGTCCCGGCAACTACAATTGAATGTTTGCCACAAATCACTGTCTCATATAATAACTTTGGAAATAAAGAGTAAGAAACTTTTCGTTGTTCTATATCTAAGACTTCTTCATTTTCATAGGAAACAGCATTACCAATAACTACTAAGTCTAAATCTGGATCAAGATTTTGATGATGGTATCCAGTGTAAAGTTTTACTTTTGAGCTCCTTAATAAACTACCCATAGGATCATAAAACTCTTTATCGCTTCCACTAACTAGATAACCGCGATTGGATAGTTCAACTGCAAGTTGAGCCATTGCAACTCCTGAAACTCCAAGAAAATGGACTTTGGCAGTCTTAGAAAACTCTGATAGTGAACAAGCTTTTGCTAAAGAGAAATATTCTTTTGGCATTAATTAATTATGATAAATTACAAAACTAACCGCCATCAGCTTCTGCAAACTTTTCATAAAGTTGGGCGTACTCAATATCAAGAGCATCATAGCGGCGTTTCAAAATAAAATACTGCTCGTTTCCGCCTTCAATTTGCAAAATCAAAATATCGATTTTCTCTTGAGTTTGTAGCAACTCGGCTTGTGCTGCCTGAACTTCTGCATCTATCTCAGCAGACAGTTCTAGCTCAGACATTAACTCTGTCAATTTAGAATTAGAAGTCTCTATCTCAAGTTTTAATTTGTCATTTTTGCTTGCTAAATCTTTTTCTTTCTTTTGAAGAATATTTAGCTCTTCTTTTGTCTCTAATGCACTAGCTTCTAACTCTCTTTCAATTTCATCTAGCTCTCTAAGCCTTGCTTCTACAGTTTCAAGTTCTGCCTGGGTAATAGTAATTCTACCCCTCTCTGCTTTTAAAGATTCCTCATATGATTTGGTTTCAGCTACTCGTTCCGCAAGATCCGGGAATGGAATCATTTGCGTATAGACTTCTTCAAATTTTTGCTTTAGCTCTTCTCTCTGCTCAAGCTCACCTTTTAAGCCGTCTACAAAACCAGACATTTGTGCTTTTTTTGAACTAATCAAGAAAAACATAACACCTACAAGTAACAAAGCCTCAACTATGCTGATGATTAGAATTATCATGACTCTTCTTCCTCTTCTTCTTGCGCTTCAGCTTCTGCTTCACCTGCTTCTTCATCAGCTTCTTCACTAGAGGCTTCATCTTCAGTTGAATCTTCCTCTGCCTCTCCTGAACTTTCATCAGCTTCGGCTTCAGTAGAATTCTCTGCTTCTCCGTCTTCCGAAGAAGCCGATTCTTTATTTTCTTCTTCTGCTTCGCTGGAATCACCAGAGCTAGACTCCGTAGGAATTGCTGAAGCATCTACATTCCCTAGCACTTCTTTTGCTTTATCAAGATTCTCTGGACTAAAAATTGGATCATTTAGATCAACTTCACTCGAAGCTAGTTTATCAGTAAGAGCGTTGAGTGCAGCATGATAAGGTTGAATATCAGTAAACTCTACCGCCCCTCCTGTATCAACATTTGATTGCACTTTAGTTATCTGCATAATTCCAAATCCACCGGCTGCAATATTTATTAAGGTTACAAGTATTATATAAATAAGCGGTGATTCAGGTGGTGGTGGCCCAGTAGGTTCTTGCACTAATGTTACAATTTCTTCCTTACTCTCATCTATTTTTGCAGTGTGCTTGCTATACTCAATTGACAAGCTTTTTGCTTTAACCCTTTGTTTCTTCTTTCCTTCGGCTTCCATCGTGGCTTGCAAGACATATTTTCCATCGTGCGGCAAAATACTCGTTGGCGCTTCATACCTAAGTGTATCTCCCGCTTTATTAAGAGGAATTCTATAGGGCTTGTTTTTTTCATCGATGGCAACAAGATTAACCTGAACTTTCTTAAGTTTTACAACTTCTGTGCTTAAGGATACGCGAAAGTAATCCTGCGAAGTGCCATGACCAGAACCATGGCTAGAACCATGACTTGCCGAGCTATGTTCATCATCACCTCCATGAGATTCAGTCTCACCACCATGCTCATCACCGTGTGAAGCTCCATGGCCACTACCATTATCTTCTACAGCTACAACTTCAACAGAAACCATTCTTGGCTTAACCCTGAATGGAATATGAAGATAGCGTTCAAAAGTTGGTGCACTTGCAACTATTTTTAATTTATACTCACCTGGTTCTTCAATCTTAACTTTACCAGAGAAAATTCCGTCTCTAGCAACTACATCTCCATGCTTACCATCATCAAATAATTTCTCACGTAGTATTGGCTCAGAAATCTTATCAGTTGGTGTAACTTGAAAAGCATAGCGAATTTGATCAGTCATGGTAGGTAACTGAATCGCTTTTTCATTATCATACATTCTAGCTTGCAGAGTTGTGCTATCCCCTGCATAAACGTTAGAAGGCCAATCTGTAGTCAGTCTTAAATTTGTAATTACAGTTGCATAGCCAGAATTTTTTGGAAGGCCAAGAATTTGCCAATTTCCAACTTCAGGTTTTATCACGGTTATTATGTCAAACTTATTGCTTCGATACCATTTAATATCATCACTAACAGTCTCAGCATCCACTTCATTTCCATTTGGCCGCAACAAACTAACCTTATCCTCACCTTCACGATTTATATAAAAAGTTGCTTCTTTAATATCTGGATCAATTCTAAACCCCTTACTTGTTAAAGGAAGAACTTGCGGTTTTTTTACAACCAGAAATAAATCGGCAAATGATTCATGTATTTTTTCAGCATCAGGCGTAAACCAACTAACACCATCAGTGCCTAAAGCAATTTCTGCAAGTAATGTTTTATCTGCATGCTCGCTAAAAGCTAAGGTGTGAATTTTAATACTTTGAGCTTTTAATTCTGGCAAAAAATTATTTTTTAATTCCAGCGCTCGAGTATAAGGAGATCCTTTTTCTGGTTCTGGATCCATTTTTCCATCAGAAAGCAAAATTATAACTTGATTGGCATCTTTTCTACCTTGCTGTTTAAG
>JAGRAS010000192.1 GCA_020434465.1 Bdellovibrionales bacterium
ACTTCCCTGTAAAATTTCAAGAATTTACTTCTAACAGAGGTCGTTCAATTACAGCTAACACTGGTATGAACCTGGCTTCAGGAAAATACCTTTGCTTCTTAGATGATGATGATATTTTTTATCCTTACCATATTTCTACACTAGTTGATCATCTAGAAAATAACTCAGTCAAGGTTGCTTATACAGACGCAGTTAGAGCAACTCAAGCCCCCGCTCCTTACTCTAAAGATGAATACCTTACTTGTGATACTGCCTTAGTTTATTCTGAGCCAATGTCATTAAAAAAATTAATTGTTGAAGATGGAAACCACTTACCTATCCTCTGTGTTATGTTTGAAAAAAGTTGCCTTGAAAAAGGCCTATGCTTTGATCATAGCTTGGATGTGCTTGAAGACTGGGATTTTTGGATCCAACTAGCAAAAGAGTTTGAGTTTCATCATATTCCAATGATCACTGCCGAATACAGAATTCGCCTTGATGGATCAAATACAGTAGGTCAATTTGACCATATATGGGAATATGCTAGAGAAACAATTCGTAATCGCTATTTAGACTTAAGAAAGTCTTTAGGGGTTACCTGGAATCAAAGGCTTGCTTGAGAGATTGATTTATTAAAAGATAAAACCAATGTCAAAATATAAATTTTCTATAGATACTGAAGGCAACACAACACATGCTAAAATACTCTCGCTTGTGGGAGAAAATAAAACAGTGCTCGATGTTGGCTGCGCCTCTGGTTACCTTGCAGAAGTTTTAAAAAATAAGTTTGCTTGTAATGTATCTGGTATAGAACTAGATCAAGAAGATGCAAAACTTGCAGAAGCTCATTGCGAAAAAGTAGTTTCAGGAAACATTGAGACTCTAGATCTTTCAAATTCATTTCAAAAAGATCAATTTGATGTAGTAATTTTTGCAGATATTTTAGAGCACCTTGTAAATCCAAAAGATGTATTATTAAAAATCCTCCCCTTTTGCAAAGATGGTGTGATTATTTCGCTGCCAAACATTTCTCATTCATCAGTGCTATATGAATTATTAAATGGTGATTTTCGCTACAGGGATCTTGGTTTGCTAGACAATACTCATCTAAGGTTTTTTACTAAGAAATCAGCAATTGATATGCTTGAAGAATGCGGTCTTACTGTAGAAACGATTTTGAAAACTCGACTTAATGTAGCAGAAACTGAAATCAAGCCAGACACTAGCAAGTTCCCAGAAGAGGTTAAGAGGTTTATTGAGTCTCAAACCGATGCTGATGTTTATCAATATGTAATCTTAGCGAAAAAGAGCAAAAATCTAGCTTCAAGAGATCCACAGGAAGGCGATCGCTCTCTGCTATATCTTGAAAAATTAAACCAGGATCTAACTAAAGAAAATTTAGAATTAAAGAAAGTTATTAATCAGAAAGAAGAAACAATTACTTGGTATAACAAAACCTTAAAAGAAAATATGACAAGCCACTATGCACATAAAAACACTTACGATGAACTGTGCATAATTAAAGCCGAGCATGAAAAACTACTATCAAGAGTAGAGGGTCTACAATCAGATAGAGATCGCTGCGTAGCACATGCCGATCGCCTGCAAAAATTTTCCCCAGAAAGTTTGCCAAAAATACTTGGGCTTCCACTAAAAGCCATGATCCTTATGTGGACATCTGGCCCCTTTTCACCAGTAAGGGTGCTTAAAAAAAAAAGCTCACCCAAACCTGTTAGACCTGAAAATCAAATCGATTGCCCAAAGGTAGATTTAATAACTCTAGTTTATAATTCTGAGAAGTTTCTAGATTCATATTTTTCTGCAGTATCAAAGATAAAATATCCGGCGGAAAAATTAAGAATCAACTTGGTAAATAATTGCAGTCCTGACAAATCCCTAGAGATTATTCAAGAAAAATACTTAAATAATAAGGATATTCCTTTTGAAATTATTATTCATGAATCTCCTGATAATTTAGGCTTCTCTGGAGGTAATAATTTAGTTCTTAAAAAACTATTAAAACAAAACGACAGCGCGTATGCTTTTTTATTAAATCATGACACAGAAATTGATCCTGATTGCATTAATCATTTAGTTAAATTGATTAGTTCAGACAGCACAATTGGCATGGTTGAAGCAAAGCAAAAACCTAAAGAACACCCTAAATTTTATGATAAAAAAACACTCGAAACAAGCTGGTGCTCTGGCGGATGTGTTTTGATTTCATTAAATGCACTTAAGAAAGCTGGATTATTTGATGATCGCTTTTTTCTTTATGTTGAAGATGTAGATTTAAGTTGGCGAATGTGGCTTGAGGGATTTAGTTGTAAAATTAATCCGCAAGCAACTTGCACACATCACACAGAGTCACTTAATGAAGATAAAGATTTTTCACTTCAACAATATTATACCGTAAGAAATACCTTTTACATGCGTTATAAGTATGGAACTAGAGAGGAGATTCAAGAGTTTGAAAAACTCTTTGAACAAGCCTTGTTACATCAAGCAACTGAAGCCGATAAGAACAACCTTGTTAAAGCTAGAAAAGATGCAAAAGCTAACATGAGAAAATTTCTTTTAGACCGCTGGAAGCTCTCAACTAAAGCTAGGCCACACTGGATAAAATTTTCTGGCTTTAATTTTGGACGCACAAGAGCATTTGAAGATACTCAAAATGGTGGCCGCATTATCTATGACGAAGTTGCATAAGAATTATAGATTAGACTTAATCTGATCTGAAGTATCAGAGGTAGCACCAGTCAGCAGCTTTCAAGGCCCACCGATGAACTGTTGTACTAGCTTCAATAAAATCTGAATTGTACGCGAAGCCCTGTCTAAGGGTTCCCAATAAGGTACTAAACTTTAGTTCAAAATTTTAAAACTTCCGTTTTTTTCAATTTGCTTAATTACGACTGGCGTCTTAAAGAATCCACCCACATCAAACTCCTGAATAAACTCAACACTTCCAGTTACAGTTTTCTCTTTCTTATAATTTCTTCTAAGAAGTTCCATGATAGCGTCAGAACTAAGCTTACTGGAGTACGCTGAAAAATTCTCTGCTATCATCAAAGCAAATTCATATGCACAAGCTGCAAAAGTTAGCTGAGCTTTATTACCAAATTTTCTTGAGTAACGGCTCTCAAAAACTGGATCAATATAGTTATTTGGAAAAACCGCTCCTGCCATCGAGCCATTACTTGCAAGAATCTCTGAAGAACTTTCAAAATAATTAGAGCCAAATGTATTCATATTTATCCCCTGCTCTTTTAACTGGCGATAAAATAAACCAATCTGCCCTGCCCCAAGCAAGATGCCTAAAGCATCGTATTTTTTAAATTTCAATTTAGAAATTGTAGCCCGAAAATCTACCTGAGCTTCAAGATATTCATCAATAATTTCGATTTTTTCATCAGCCAATAAGCGATTTGATATTTGTTTGTAAATATCCTCTAGATAAGCTGTCTCCGCCAAAACAATAGCAATATTCTTATATTTTTTCCGTCTTAAATAACTAAGTAGAGAGTCTGCATACAAACCTGAATGATTAAAAAATCTAACCACATACTTATTACTTTGAGAAATAGAGCTATCAACTGACTGTGCCACAACTGGAAAATGCAAGCTCTCAGCAACAGGAGCCACAGCACGAGATAAATGAACTCCAAACGGATAAACTAAATCTATTTTATCAATCTCTCTTAATTTTCTAAATGCCAATACTGCTTTGGCAGCATCATGCCTAACATCTTCGTATAAAAATTTTATGTTTAAAAATTTATCTGGGTAGTCTTCTTTTGCAAGTTCAATCCCGCCTCTCATAGCCTCACCATACTCAGCCATATCACCAGAAAGCGGAGCAATCACCCCAACTTTAAACTTTTGATCTTCTGCATATGTAAAACTTGCAAAACTAATTAATAAACAAGTAAGCATTTTTAACATTTTCATTTAGACACTCCTTAAAAATTCATTCAAAAAGTAAGCAATTCAATATCTTAGCAGTTTGAAAACTTTTGTCATTTTTGTTAACATAATAAAAAAATATATTGCTAAACTTATATTTTTATTATATTAATTAGTTGTCATGAAGATTGACAAAATATGGTTACCCCTGAGGTTTTTTCAAATGTAGTAGAAGCTGGTCTAAGTGAGAATGAAGCACGTGTATA
>JAGRAS010000193.1 GCA_020434465.1 Bdellovibrionales bacterium
TGGGTGTTTAATGAGGGCAATGACGCCTTGGTCATTCACGTCGCCAACGTATTCTTTGATTTTTTCTATGGTTACCGGATTGATCGGGATACGACGATCTTTGGCAAAAGCTCGCAGTTCCTGAAAACCGCCATAATTTTTAGCCACACGATCAGAAATAAACAGACGCATGACATTGTCCGGATTTCGTAGTAATTGCTCTTCGATAGGCTTTTTACCGTAAATATAGAACGATTCTTTCTTCATGGTATCGAGTATACCTAGCGGTGAGTAAATGACAATTTAATGAGAGTTTGTTGTAAGACCATAAACATTTAAGAACAATCATAGTAAAACTTGGCCACCCTTCTAAATTTTAATACTTTCAACAAGGTCTTTGTATTTTTGACGATCACTAAATCCCTGTTCTACTATATCACCAATTCTTTCTTGCTCTGCTATGTTTGGCAATAAAACTAAAATATTCTGTAAATCATTATCTAACAGAGAGGGTATAGCCGCTCCTGTTCTAAATCGATACACCTGGTCGAGAAAAAAACTGGAATTTAGGTAATAAAGAAGGTAGTAAGGATTTACCTTTTTCTCATCAACTTCAAAAACACGAAATCCATTAGTACACACACATCCGTCATATAGTTCGGTTACATATGCAGATGCGTGGCTTTTTGTCCCAATAGAATTTCCTGCAACAGCCGTAATTAGATTCCCTTCGATTAGCTCGTATGAGGCACGGCTTGGTAATTCGTGTACAAATTGTTCTGTCGAATTAATTATTTCATTGTACTGAGTACTAATATCAGACAACTCAACATAGCGAACCAATAGATCCTTTTGTCGCAATTTTTTTGCCTTTGTCTTTTTTATTTTTACTAAATCTCCAAGTGGTCGTGCACCCTGCTTGATTAAACTTTGATAATTTTTTCTGTAACTTGGCTTATAAAATTCAAAATCAAGGCGACTATAGTTGATGTCATCTTTATCGACTACAAAAATATCATCTGTTGATTCCAAATTACCACTAGACTTATAGCTAGAATACGCAGATATAACATTGGAAATATCCTCGTCTATTTGAGGTTCCCCCTTGCTTGATTTTAAGATGTTTCCTAAGTTATCCTTTTTATAGATCAAAGAAGCATTCTTATTCCCTAAATATCCGAGTTTATTTATTTGTGCAAAAAACACTTGTTCATTTTTTTTAGACCCATTTTTTTTTCTCAAAAATAAAACAGATGTTTTCACTCCCGTACCAGAAGGTATGAATGTCTCTTGCGGTAATTTAACAACAGCTACCACTTCTGCGGCGTCTTTTATGTAGTGTCTTAGGTATGTTAGGCTAGAATTCTCAAAATCGCCATTGGGCAATACAATCGCCATTCGCCCACCAGGTTTTAAAAACTGTAGAGACCTTTCAATAAACAGTATCTCTGGTACTTGTCCATTTAGTTGGGTATTACTCTTAGTGTATGTACCCTCGTTTTCTTTCCACTTATATCCAAGATCAAAATTTCTTAGAACTGATTTATCAGTGATCTTTCCTTGGGTACCAAATGGAGGATTAGTAAGAATAATGTCAAAATATTCTTGATATGATCCGCTGGTGCTTCCATTTGATTTATTCAATTCAAGGTTTAAATCACTCCAATCCGACAAAGAATCAAATTGGATGATATTAGAATAACCGTCCCCCTCTAGAATCATCCTCATTTTGGCAATTTTTGCAGCAGTGCGATTAATTTCAATTCCAAAAATATTGTCCTTGGCAAAATTATTAATCTTTTTTGGTTCATTAAGTGATACGTATTGTAGAGCCGCACTAAGAAAACCTCCGCTCCCGCACGCAAGGTCAAGCACTTTTTCACTAGACGTGGGCTGCATGATGTCCACACATAATTTTATAATTTGCTCTGGGGTAAAAAACTGACCTCTCCCAACTCTTTGTGAAGAGTGTAAAAATTTTTGAAATGCAAGTCCTTTTATATCACCTGATGAATTAAGAAGATCAACATTCTGTAATTTATTAAAAACAAAAGCGATTGTACTCTCCTTAAGTTTAATTTTTTCATCTTTTTCAAAAAGATTTGAAAAGTAACTAAAAGTATTCTTTTGCAAATCCTCTAATCTCTTTGAAAAAAATTTTTCCTTCTCACCAACTAAAATATGTTCATATTCTGATGTTGATATCTTGAATTCGAGTGTCTTATTTTTTTCATCAAATATTTTTAGAAATAATATTTTGATTGTTTCTTCTAGCGCCTGTTCAGACGATAGGCCGTCGTTTGCATAAATATGATTATGAATATCTTCAAACAACTTCAAAAGCCCGTCACTTTTCTTGAGTGAAGGAGAATCAAAAGGGCTAAAAAATGGTAGTGTTGATTGGCTCATACAGCTAACACTTATATGTTAGCTGTATGACACAAATGTGTCAATTACTATCTGTTATCAACCTGTGAATTATCTATCGGCCTATACGTAGGATTTGTTTTAGATATGCAATCCTCTATTGCAGAGTACCAAGGCCTTTGAATAATCGGCTTATCTTTTTTGCCTTTCACCAAGATATCGATAATGTAGTTTTGATACAGATGCTCTGGCGAGGTTGGAGAATGTGCAATCTCCTCACTATTCATAAACACAAATTCATGCTTACCTGTTCGCAAAAAAAGATCCACGCTCATAATATTGAAGTCGTATACTAGGGGTGCGGCTTGGTCTATGGCTGTTCTAATCCCAACTCTTTTACTGGGTTGGTGTGTCTCAAGTATGGCGATTGCGCCATCTACATTTCTATATGCTTGTTCTGTAAAGCTTTCTTTATTGAGCGAATTGATCCATTTCTTTAGCTCACCTTCATTCTCCCAAATATTGGCCAGATCGTAGCACTCAGGGCCAGGAAATTCTTTTTTCCAGCCAAACTGAGGGAACTTTTCACCCTTGTTTTTTCTTTCCCATTTTTCCTTAGCCTTGGAATAGGTGGCGTTCCCCTTTTTATAAATAGTCTCCTTTGTTTTTGCCTTATTAAAGATTCTGCTCTTTAGAAATCTAAAAACTTTTTCGGGGGAATCTAGCTTGCTTCCTCGGAATTCGGAGTTGCTTTTTAAACCCTTACTCTCAATAACTAGCCATTCGTCAGCGGTGCTGGATTTATGACGTATGTAAAAATCTCCTCGTGCTTCATAGTTTTTTGCTAGGTTTCCTCCGCTTGGTTTTTCTTTAATTCTGATTACTTCAAAACCCTTCGATTCAAGGTGTTTCTTTAGCAACACCTCACTAATTGCACCGGCAATATATCCTTGAGCACTTGGACTTAATCTTAAAGCTTCAAGAAATGTATCTTTTCTGCTCTCTCTATCATTGTCAACCCCAAAATGTTTTAGTATGTTCTTGTCGATCATATTATTTGAAGTTAAACAGTTCATTAATATCTAATTTCAGAGCTTTTGCCACTTTTTCAATGTTTTCCAGGGTAATATTCTTCCCTATGTAAGTGCGATGAACACCAACGATCGCCGCAAATTTCTCCTGAGATAAGTTTTGTTTTAGCCTTTCTTCTCTCACGCGCTCACCAAATTTCACTAATGCTGATTTTTTCATAGTTTATACTTTTTATTATATAAATTTGATAATTTTAGTGCGACATACTATAGTTAGCATATTTGTTTAGAGAATGTGAGAAAGGTTTTTGAAACAAGTCTTCAGTAATAAATAATAGTTTGCCACGAGCGCAGTAACAACCGTCACGTACGTAATGGTTGTTACGAAGTCGAATGGACCTGACAACTCGGTCACAAGTAAAACACATACGTGTTTTCTCGCGACCCCGGCTCGCCCGTCCTGCTTCGCTTCGCTCAGATCGGACATGGCTCCGCCTTTCTCGTCCTGACGAAGAGTCCGCAGGGACTCTTCTTCTATGTTCCAGCAAACAAAAAATTTCAGAATAAATCTGAAATTTTTTGTTTGTGGACCTGACAGGACTCGAACCTGCCACCTCCTCAGTGCAAATGAGGCGCTCTAGCCAGATGAGCTACAGGCCCAAAGGGTGGTGTCGTAGTGACACTACCCATTTGGTTTCGTCAACAAACGACTGCCAGCCATTATAGATAAAGGGTTAGAATAT
>JAGRAS010000194.1 GCA_020434465.1 Bdellovibrionales bacterium
AAAAGCTATTAAGCACTGATTGCCATAAGATAACTGCCTATTTTTATAGGAAAAAATTCAAAACTCGCATTCCCCCTAAATATTTTCTAGAACCAGGTTAGTGTAATTTAATCATTAAAGCAGCTAAACCGCTGTTATTACATCAAAAATTTAAGTTTTTCTTTCTAGCTAATAAATTTTAACATCTGTTAAAAGAAAGAATGAGAAAAATAATAAAACTCCAACAAAAACAGAAATTCTACTTAAGAGCTGGGATAGCATTTTTCATCTTAATCTTACCGGCAGTACTAAATGCAGAGTTTAATCCAATCGAGCGCCTTAGCATCTCAAACTCTTCATCCCAAGCAGACGATCTTTCAATGTCACCACAACTATCAACAGATTCAGCTGCAAGGTATGTTGTTTTCAGTTCAGATGCCAGCAACTTAATTTCTGGTGATACAAATGAGCTAAGAGATGTTTTTCTGTATGATCGACAAAATGATATAATTTCAAAAATATCTACAGGAAATTCCAAAGCACAAGCAAATGCTGATTCTGACAAACCTAGTATAAGTGAAGATGGGCTTTATATCGTTTACGAATCTGATGCTGATAATTTAGTAGCAAACGATACTAACTCCTCAACAGATATTTTTCTTTATAATACTCAAACAAAAAATAATCTTAGAATTAGTGTAAGCTCTGCCAAAGCTGAAGCAAACAACAACTCTTCAAATCCTTCTATTAGCGCTGATGGTAAATTTATTGTTTACCAATCTCTAGCTGATAATCTAGTTGCCAATGATACTAATGATACAACTGATATTTTTTTATATGACAGGATTAATGAAACAACCACTAGAGTTAGTGTAAAAACCGGGGGCACTGAGGGAGATGCTGCTTCCACTACTGCTTCAATTAGTGAAGATGGGCAATACGTAGTCTTTCAATCAGAAGCGACTAACCTTGTAAATTCCGATACAAATGACTCAAGCGATATATTTTTAAGAGATAATACTGGTTTAACTACAATTCGAGTAAGTATTTCTAGTAGTGCTACTGAGCTTAGTGGCGCTTCGATGAATCCAAAAATTAGCACTGATAACTCAATAATTGCATTTGAATCTGAAGCTGATGATGTAGTTGCAAATGATGTAAATGAAGTGAAAGATATTTTTGTTTATAAAAGAGCAGATAGCTCAGTAAGTCGTGTAAGTGTTTCATCTAATAAAAATGAATCAAATGGAGAATCTAGCTCTCCTAGCCTTAGTAGTGATGGTCGTTATATAGCCTTTCTTTCGAACGCGACAAATCTAATCTCAGAAAGTGTAAATGAAGTAGCTAACATATTTGTGCATGACAGAGTTAGCCAAGACACTAGCTTAATTAGCGTCAGTGAATTGGGTAATTTTTCAGAAGCAAATTCTTACACTCCAGTTATTAGCAGTAATGCGCATTTCGTTTTGTTTGGCTCTGATGATGAAATCTTAATTTCTAACGATACAAACGATAAGCGTGATATATTCCTTGTAAATACTCAATGTTTGCTATCTCCTCCTGGCCTTACTCCTGGTGATATAGATGGTGATGCTACTAATGATTGTGAAGATAAGTGTCCTACTGATAGTACAAAAACTACCCCTGGCACTTGTGGCTGCGGTGTTTCAGAAAGCGATAGCGATTCAGACGGCACTCCGAATTGCATTGATGAATGCCCAAGCGACTCAAATAAAATTAACGCAGGTGAATGCGGCTGCGGCAATTCAGACGCAGATAATAATGGAAATGATGTCGCAGACTGCCTAGATCCAACGGCAGAAACTGTTCCAGCAAGGCCTAGAATTAGTCTTAGGAAAAATAAAGTTTTAAGAGTAATTATTGGGCTAAATTTTCCAAATCAAAATGCGCAAGTTCAAATTCTAAAAAGAAAAAAGATTTTAGCAAAAAAGAAAACCAGAAAGAAAAGTGCAAACTTTAAAAACATCAATCAAAATGGAAGCGCAAGATACCGCTACATACTTCCAGAAGGTGGTTTCTCAAAGTGGAGTAAAAAGAAGTCTTATAAGCTATAAACCGAACTCAGGTTATAAAGCTAAAGCTCTGATTTTTCTTCGTGATCAAGAGGTTTAAGTTGAGGAAACAATAAAACTTCTCTAATCGATGGTGAATCAGTTAATAACATTACTAAGCGGTCTATCCCCACGCCTGTGCCAGCAGTTGGAGGCAAACCAAACTCAATTGCTCTTAGAAAATCTTCATCAATAGCATTAGCTTCATTATCGTTTGCTGTTTCTTTTCTATCTATTTGCTCAACGAACCTTTGACGCTGATCAACCGGGTCATTTAACTCTGAAAAAGCATTTACTAATTCCATGCTAGCAACAATTAACTCAAAGCGATCAGTTGTTTTAGGATCTTGCTTATTTTTTCTTGCTAATGGTGAAATTGAATACGGATGATGAGTAATAAATGTAGGATTAATAAGCTTAGGTTCAACAAGCTCACCCCAAAGAGCATCTAGCACCCTGCCCCAATCATTCAAATCTTGCTTATCAATTTCAACTTTATATTCCTTGGCTGCCAGCAAAGCACCTTCTAAAGTATCTAGATTAAAACTATCTGGCACTCCACCAATCCGATGAATTGAATCATGCATACTAATGCGGGTCCATGGAGGAGTAAAATCTACTTCTTTATCAGCATATTTGATTTTAGTAGATCCCGTAATTTCCTTAACTACGGTTGAAAGCATCTCTTCAACAAATTCCATCATGCGTTCAAAATCTAAATAGGCACAATAAAATTCCAGCATGGTAAATTCTGGGTTATGCTTCTTAGAAAAACCTTCATTCCTAAATACCCTTCCAATTTCATAAACTCTATCTAAACCACCAACAACAAGTTTCTTTAATGGCAGCTCAAGGGCAATACGTAAGCTCATTTTTGCATCAAGGGCATTATAGATAGTTTCAAATGGGCGAGCTACAGCACCTCCAGCCGTTCCATAAAGAACAGGTGTTTCTACTTCTAAATAATCGTGTCTGTCTAAGAACTGTCTGAGTAGAGATATAATTCTAGCACGAGTCTTAAAAACTTCTCTTACATCTGGATTTGAAATTAAATCTAAATAGCGCTCTCTATATCTAATTTCAACATCTTGCAGACCATGCCATTTCTCAGGAAGTGGAATTAAAGCTTTTGATAAAAGCCTAACTCCTTCTGCATAGAGAGTTGTCTCACCAGTTTTAGTTTTAAATAAATAACCCTTAACTTCAAATAAATCTCCAATGTCAGTTGAATTAAATTGTTCATAAGCAGCTTCACCAACATCATCTTTTCGAAGATAAACTTGAATTTTACCTTTGGCATCTAGAATGTGCGCAAACGCTGCCTTACCCATCCTTCTAACTTGAACCATCCTACCAGCTATTGTGAACCGCTCTGATTGCTCTGCTTCCTTGATTTCAGTGTTAAGTAAATCTGTAGAGAAGGCACTTTGAAAAACATCATTCGGGTAATCAAAACCGCTCTCAACAAGCTTTTCTAGCTTTTCAAATCTTACTTGTTCTTGCTCGGGTCTTTTTGAATTATCTTCCATAAAATCATCTTTAAGGCTGTTAAGTAGCTGAATCTACTTGAATTCCCTATTGATACAGCTCTAGACAACATAAGTCAATAAATCAGCATAACAAAGAGAGTAAAAAAAAGTCCACGAATTAGCAAAAAGTGGCAATTTTATGCTAAAATTAATATTCGGAATTAGTATTTCACACTATGACAAAATCTAATAAACAAAGCCTTTCAATAGAGACATTTACCCATCTTTTTTCTGGTTTATCTACAGAGCATACAACCTACCTAACAAAGCTTATCGAAGGTGGGGTTCCAGTAGACACATGGGGTACGGGTGAACGAAAACCCCTAGAAGCATTTTTTAAAGAACTAGATACTGGTGAAGCTTCCCTTAAAGTCCTTAATGGAAAACCAATTCGCTGCATCAGGGTTTCTGCAATAGATATAGTTTATACCAGCAATCAAAAGAAAAAGTTTCGTTTAATTGAAGCTAGACAGGAATTTACTGACAGTTCAGGTGCAGTATTAACAAATATTGATGGCTCACAAAGAATTAAGTG
>JAGRAS010000195.1 GCA_020434465.1 Bdellovibrionales bacterium
CCCAGCTTCTTGATTTAAAACTAGTTACTTATATTTTATTTGTTGTTCTATGGCGATTAGTGACTAAAAGCTTGGTTTTAGCAAAATGATCATGCATAGCTTCTTTTTTGAAAAATAAAGGGAAATATCCAAAAAAAACTAAACTTAGTGGCATTAGCAAGCCTCTTACAATGGCATTAGGAGCCATCATTATATGATTATTTTGCTTTCTTAGATGAAGTTTCATTAACTTGCTACCCAAAGTCTTTTTATAAAAAAGTAAACTACAAACTGGATATAATAATCCAAAAAGCATCATCATAGAAACAAAGAAACCAACAATAGCGTGTCGTTCTGGTAATGCTGGTAAGCTAAAACCGCTAAAGAAACTAGCTGCTAATAATTTGCCAATTAAAAAAGTGAAAGTTAGCGCCAGGAATGTACAGGTGAGAATGTCTATGATTGCTGCCATACATCTTTGTCTAAAGGGAGCATACTCATAGCTAAGGCTATCTTTGACTCGTGTTCGAGGAGTTTTTCTTTTGAGACTAAATACTGGTGTATCTAATGTCTTTTTGACTTGTTCAAGAGTATAGGTGAGTTTCTGAGAATCTAGAACTACATCTTTACTTGAAGGTAATTCTTTATTGAATGTACTAAGAATATGGGGATTTTTAGTAGTTTGATATGCGATGTCAAATAATAGATTTAATTCTTGCTTTGGGGTTTCAACTGCAAGTTCAGAGAATCCTATTTCTACAGCTGCATTAGATCTTGGGATGTTTTTTATTGAGTCAAATGTTTCTTTAAATAAAACCTCAATTTTAGAAATATCTTTTGATTCAGTTTGATCTAGCTTATCATTAGATATCTCTTGTGTGCCCAGACTATTCTTATCTACATAATCTGTGTTTTGAATACTTTTGGTTTTTAGCTGTGCAGATTCCTGCATTAGTTCATTCATTAAATCATCGACATCACTTAGAGGGGATTTTTCTTGAGTTGTTGAAATCTCATTGTTACTTTCTTCTCCTAATTCTTCTTCTGCAGCTTTTACCAAGCTTTCAAGGTCTTCAGATAAAAACCCAGAAGTTGATTTTTGAAAGTCTTTATTATTACTAGTTGTAGATTCTTGTCCCGGTTTAATATTAGGGGAGCTAGCTTGGATATTCCCTGATGCTTTTTTAATTAATTCTTGATAGCTGGTATTGGGGTCAGCTATTTCTATTCCGTGTAGTTTTTTATGCTCTCTAAGATCAAGCATGCAGTGAGGGCAAATATCTCTTAATTCTGAGCAAGCAAATTTACATGCTGGGCATTTCATTTTTATATCCTATTAATGCGCTTAGCATGGCAACTCCAGCAATCGCCGCTGTTTCAGATCTAAGTACATAAGGGCCAAGGGAAATATGCTTCCAGCCTTTGGCAGTAATTTGTTCATATTCCTCATCAGTGAAATCACCTTCGGCTCCAACAAGCAAATGTACTTTAGCAGTACTAGTTTTCATGCTGGATAATAAAACATCTTCTTGTTTTAAAGAACAGCAAAAAAACAAATCTGAATTATCACAAATGGTGAAAAGCTGAGTTATAGCTTCATTTAGAGATGAGCATAAGATCACTTCCGGAATAAATAGCTTGTTAGATTGCTTAGCTGCTGAAAGACAAATCTTGTTATATCTATCAAGGGTTTTATCATCTAATGATAATTTTTTTACACTACGCTCAGAATTGAAAATAATTATTCTTGAAACACCTAATTCGACTGCTTTCTCACAAACTAAAGTTGTGTTTTTCCCTTTTAAGTTTGCTAAAACAAGAGTCTCCACGGGGGATTTTAGACTTTGAAGGTTTAGTTTCTCAGAAATTTTTACTTTTAAATCAGATCTTGATTTATTCTCCAGACTCGCAAGGTAGGCAGATTGATTTTTTGTATCTACAAGTTGAATTGTGTCACCAATAGATAATCTTAAAACAGAGGTAATATGGTGCGAGTCTTCTTTATTGAGAATAATTTGAGTGCCAATATCTAATTTTGAAAATTTAGTTTCTTTAGTGATAAAAAATTGTGGATAACGTCTAGTTTGCATGACGAAATTTCTTTGCACTAGAAGAGTCATTTAAGTTTACAGCTGCAAGCTTTTGAGGTTCAAAATCTTTTAGTGTTTCTTGAATATTGGTATCTGAACAAATAGAAATATTATTGTAATCTATTGAGTAAGCTTCTCTTTTTTCATAATTAATTGAAACTGTAAAAGACGGATAAAGAATTTTTCTTAAAGAGTCAGCTGAATGGGCCATGCCAAAGCCTCCAAACACAATTTTCCTTCTCTTACCAAGAGAATTATAACTTATTTTGTAAACTGGAACCATTAGCTCACTATCTATGTAAAGAGTTTGGACTGAGTCAGTATAATAAGGATCAAGTGAATAAGTTTGTATTTTAATCAAGTTTCGAGGAACAAAAATAGCTCTTGTCGGGCTCCAGCTTGCAGCTCGGGGAAATCTTTTCGTTTGAAAATTCCATTTTGAAACATTTGGCGCTGACATACCTGCGTCTTCAATTCCAGAGCAGTTATTTTCAGATTTAAAAAGACGACCTGCTGAGGAAGTCGGAAATGGTGCCAGTGCGCGGACAGTGGATATAAACCTAGCTTTAACTTGGTGTGGATCTTGAGACCAGGTAAATAAATCATCTACTTCAGGTAGGTCGCTCAATATTTGATCAGAGCGATTAGTAGAGTTCATTTGTCTTGTTTTATTAATTGCAGGTGAATATATCCAAACGAATTCTGGATTATTAGTTATAAATCTAAAAGTTAACCAGCTATAATTGTTAATAACCTTAGGTTCTTGTAAAGAGATTTTTTCTCTAAAAAGTTGTGGCAGCGCCTTATCTGAACTTGGAGTGTTGCTAAGTATGCGCTCTATTGTTCCGCTAATAACCGGTAAAGCAGCAGACATGTTTTTTGAAAAACTATGCACACCAAAATTAGTTCTTAGATGCTTTTGAGAGATTGCCGATGAGTAGGTATTCCAGAGTATAAGCTTTGCGTCTAAATTTTTACCATAATCCTTATCCGTATCAGGACTAAAGATTAAACTATAATTTGTGTTACCTTTATTAAATACTTTGGAAACAGCTTCAAAAATCAAATCATCAGTGTTAATTATGTTTTGACTTGAGAAATTAACAAAGCTTGGAAGATTTTTAGTTTGATATGCAAGATCTTTAGATGTGTCTAAATAAAGCAGATTGTTGCTAATAAGATCATGTAACTCAGGAATGATTAAGGCTTTGAACTGAGAAAAATTATCTCCGTTGATGATTACTCGTCCATTTGCAGGTGCTTCTTGAGCGAATAGGGTAGAACAGAAAAGCAGAAAAACAAAAAAACTATTTAGTAGTAAATGGGTGTTTCTCAATGTTTTGCATCCGTTCCATGTGTGCTTTAAATAGAGTGTCTGGGCCATTATCCTCTAGTGCACGAGAACGTTCCATTAGTACTTCTTTGTCCTCTATGTACATTCTTGGATCGGCCGGATAAACCTCTGGATGTATACCTGTATCCATTCTTATTGCATCAACAGGACATGCTTCAACGCAATAACCACAGTATATACAAAGCAGAGTATCTATTTCATATCTATGAGGGAATTTTTCAACTTCTGGGTTATCATGCTCAGCTGCTTCAATATAAATGCAGCGTGCGGGGCATGCCGTTGCGCATAGAAAACAAGACGTACATTTTATGTCTCCTTCTTGATCTAAAGTAAGACGATGCCTTCCTCTATATCTAGTTGGGTACTGACGTTTTTCATTTGGGTATTGGATACTTGCAGAGGCTTTTACTGATTTCATCAGACCAAGGCTATGCATAATATGAAAAAATAAATTTTTCACTAATTTGCTAAAAGTAAAAACAACACCCCGGAATATTTCAATTATGTAAATTCTTTCCCAGAAAGTCATTTCTTCACGTCGCTTCATTCCAAATCCTTCTTAATTTCTATATAGCTATAGCATGGTTTGACCCAGGCAGCCAGAACACTCGATCTTCAACTTTCTCTTGAACTCTAAGTAGCTTAGTTTAAAAAAACGGTAAAGACTGAACA